>NZ_LMVE01000051.1:0-3326 GCF_001432185.1 Cylindrospermopsis sp. CR12
TAATGCTTCTGAAAGTAATATAATTTTGGATATTTGATCTCAAAGTAAGTGAGTGGAATTAAGTATAGGATGAACGTAGGTTAGGAGGAAACGGTAATGAATCAGTCTCAGAAAAGGTTAATTAACTGGCTTTTGGTAGTAGGGGTAGTAATTTTAGCTGTGACACCATTAATGTTGATTCGTGATAGTGAATTTGGAGGGGCTGATAAGCAAGCAGAAAAGCTAATTACTGAAATACAACCCAAATATAAACCTTGGTTTAAATCATTGTTTGAACCCCCTAGTGGAGAAATAGAAAGTTTATTATTTGCTTTACAAGCAGCTTTGGGCGCTGGAGTAGTTGGTTATGCAATTGGGTTATATAAGGGACGTTCCCAACCGCAAAAACCCGAAGAATAAGCCAGCAAAACAATTTCCGATGATCCACCAAATAGATACTTTATCTTATACTAATAGACTACGAAAATTATCACCATGGCATAAACTTATTTTTGCGTTTACCACCCTTGCTATTTCTCTAGCTAGTGATCCACGAGTACAAATTTTAACTGTGATCTGGATGAGTATTTGGACAGTGATTTATGCCAAAATTCCAGCCAAGGTTTATTTACAGTTATTGATGTTCACCATAGTTTTTGGCTTGATGAGTTTGCCAGCACTCATAGTTAATGGTGTGAGTATTTTCGATATAGAAAGTGTCAAATTAGACTCATGGTATGGAATAACCCTAGGGAATTTTTATGTTTATATCAGTCATAATGGAACAATCCAGGCATGGAATATTTTAACTCGATCCTTATCTTCTGCTTCTTGTGTGTACTTTATAATACTGACTATTCCTTTTACAGAAATACTAGGAATTTTGCGTTACTTAGGGGTTCCCATACTGATAACGGACTTATTATTGCTGATGTATAGATTTATTTTCATTTTGTTGAGCACAGCCAATGAATTATGGACAGCACAAACTTCTCGTGGTGGTTATCGCACTGCTGGTGTGGGAATGAAAAGTTTAGCAATACTGATAGGACAACTGCTACAGCGTAGCTTACAACAATATAATCAGTTTTCTCTGGGACTGGAAGCAAGAGGTTTTGTGAGCGAATTTCGGGTTTGGCGCCAATATCGGTATAGTTTGGAACTGCGATATATAATTGAGTCAATAGTTGGTTGTGTAGTGTTAATAGGATTAAATTTTTGGTAAAATGCGGGAATATCTACTAGAGTTTAAGGAAGTATATTACAGTTATATGGAATTTCAACAATTGGCTTTAAATAGTCTAACATTGAGAATTCCATCAGGTAAGAAGTGTGCCTTGATTGGTCAGAATGGTTGTGGAAAAACAACACTCTTATTACTAGCTAATGGGTTATATAAACCCAATCGTGGGGTTGTCAGTTGGTGTGGTGAACCATTAACTTACAACCGAAATTATCTGGGTAAATTAAGACAGAAAGTTGGATTAGTTTTTCAAAATCCAGAACAACAACTAGTAGCTGCTACTGTTGAAGAAGATATATCTTATGGTTTATGTAATTTGGGTTTACCAGTGGTAGAAATTCAACAGCGGGTAGAGGAAGTATTGATAGAATTTGAGCTAACTAATTTGGCACAAACACCCACTCATCATCTGAGTTTAGGTCAAAAAAAGCGGGTTTCCATAGCAGATGTCATGGTACTAAGACCCGAATTATTATTATTGGATGAACCCACCGCATATCTGGATATTAAACAGACTCGTAATTTGATAGCAATGCTGAATAAAATTCATCAACATGGAACTACATTAGTGATGGTAACTCATGATTTGGATTTAGTTTATAGGTGGGCGGATTGGGTTTTTGTGATGGATAGAGGAAAATTAATGCTGGAAGGAAGTCCCCAGGATGTATTTGGTCAGCGGAGATTATTAGAAGAGTTGGAGTTGGGTGTACCATTAATATCTGAAATGTAAAGAAAAACTGATTGATATGTGGTGTTATTATGATGGCGAAGTAAGTGGGTCGGTGGAATTAAATATAAGATGAACGTAGGTTGGGTTGAAGTATGAAACCCAACGCCACAGGTCTCGTTACTTGACCCATCCTACAAATAATTGTGCCTCCCTACTTACCAATATTATTGTTAGATTTGCAAATTCTCAATCTCCGGAATATAGCTTGATACGGAATACTATTTCGAGTTTAATAAAGTCAACCTAACCTACATTTACATAGCCAATTTACCCAGCATCATTAGGTAAATTATGAGGATCAACTCCCTGCGATCGCAAGTAAGCTATTAACCTTTCTTTTTCCTGACGTTCCTGTTCTGCTCGTTGGCGTTCCTGTTCTGCTCGTTGGCGTTCCTGTTCTGCTCGTTGGCGTTCCTGTTCTGCTAGTTGACGTTCTTGCTTTGCTAGTTGACGTTCCTGTTCAATCAGTTCTAAAGCCCAAGGTAACAAATTACCTGTTTTATCCCACCATCGCAACCAATAGCCAGTACGTCCTTCTTTTGTACCTTGCCAAGTTCCTAAAAATAGTTCCATTGACTTAATCCAATGACGACCATTTTCGTCTGGTTGCTTTAATTCATAACGTTCATCTTCCAGTTGATAATATTCTAATAATCCTCCATCTGGATCAAAAATGATATAAATAGGAACTTGCAAAATCTGTTCATAAAAAAACCATTTTCCTGGCGGATAGGTACGTTTAAATGAGTATTCTCCACTTTCTTTATCTGACAAAAATTCCATAACCAAAGCCGGTATATCCCCTTCTAAATGGGGTGTATCGCTTTTGCGTCCTGGCAATATTTCTTTAACTGAAGGTATATATAGCCAATCTGGTGCTTTAGCGATAAATTGAGCATTTAATGTGGCACATAAAGCAAAATTAGCAGCAATTAACATCTGTGGTTGAATAAAACCACTGATTTCTAAACTTTCACATAAAGCACCTGCTAAAAGTGGTTGTCCTATATTGTCCACTGGTTCATCCTCTAGTTGAAAATCATCGGGTAACGCTTCCCATGAGATAACCAGTCCCGTCTGTGATTTACTTTCACTGAGTAGGGTTGCCATAAAAGTTACCTTTGCTCGATTTATTTTTATTCTATCAAAGCTTGTGGGAATGGAAAATTTATCTGTATTTTGTTCCCAGTGTAGGAAACCCTATTAAGTCAAAAAGGCGCAACACTTGAGGATGAACCCATCCCTGATGTTACTCTATGAAAAAAGCCCCCCACCAGGTGAGGAGCTTTTCATTTACCAGTATTGATTATTAACCGTTGATTGCGGGAGCAGTCAATGCTATAGGTGCTACTTCACCAGCAGCTAGGTCTA
>NZ_LMVE01000052.1:0-55782 GCF_001432185.1 Cylindrospermopsis sp. CR12
CTGTGCAGAGGTACTCCAATATGGCTGTTATTGATTTATCGGATTTGATAAGAACTTGTTGGCATCCGTACATTGTTCGACCTTCAATGTTTGTTGATTTCAAAAGTATAGTTGAGATATGATTTACTTGTCAATAGCAGCCACGAAACAATATGAAGACAACACTGGAATACAGAATAGGAAATCACTCAAAAGGTAATGCAGTAGTGCATCTTGTATGGATACCTAAACGCCTTCGACAGATAATTTACGAACTAGCCAAAGAAAAAGACTGGGATATCCTCGCTCTTGAGGTTGCACCATGTTCATTTATTTGTAGAACATCAACCATGCTATAAATCAAGTGGTTAAAGCTTTTAAAGGACGGTCATCTTGCTTGTTAAGACGAAAATTTCCTGAATTACTTAAACTTCCTAGCCTATGGACTAATAGTTATTTTTATTCCACTGCTGGACAGGTTTCAGCAGATGTTATTAAAAGGTATATTGAAGATCCGCATCACGGTTAAATATCAAGGCGAATAAATTCGCCGTTGGCACTTCCTGTCTAAAGCCAAGTGGCTTCCGTGCCTTTCGGCGATTTTCTTGTGACTAAATCCTTGGATTTTCTGTGTATTCAGCTACATGTATAATGTTTTTTATTATCCTTGTTGTACAAGTTTCTAGCGGGATCATCCTCATTCTTGAGATACAAAGTTGAACCGGTTGACTTTGTTGCTAAAAGTGTAACCAAAGAAAATTTTTCTCCAGATCATGGCAAATTGTTAATTATCCAGATCCCAAAATGTTTTGTGGTTTGATTCACAAATTAACGTATTAATGTACCAGTAGCCGAGGAGTGCACGTCCAATGTCTAGGATATATAGAAATATTTCACTACCATCTGGGTTTCAGTTTAAGCAACTGGGGAAAATTGCCTATTTCAGTTTACTAATTTCCAGCATATTTACCTTACCAGCATCAGCTCAGGAAAAAGCTCAATTATGGCGCACATTAACTGTTAGTGGTAGCGGGGTAGAAACCATAGCCACCACTTTAACAAGAGTGAGTTTGGGCGTAGAAGTTCAGGGAAAAACTGCTCAAGAGGTCCAACAGGAAGCTGCTCGCAGATCCTCTGCGGTGGTGAATTTACTCAAGTCCCGTAAAGTTGAAAAGTTGGAAACTACCGGTGTCAGGCTTAATCCAGTCTATAGTTATACGAACAATATACAAAGAATTACTGGCTATGCTGCTAGTAACACGGTGAGTTTTCGCTTTTCTACTGACAAGGTTGGTTCCTTGTTAGATGAAGCGATCAAAACTGGAGCAAGCGAAATTAATGGTATTAGTTTTGTTGCTACGGATGAGGCTATTAATGAAGCACAAAAACAAGCTCTAAGAAAAGCAACCCAGGAGGCTAAAAAGCAAGCCGAAGCAGTTCTCAGCAGTTTAGGTTTCCAGACCAAAGAAATAATTAGCATTCAAATTAACAATGCTAGTGCACCCCCTCCACCTATGCTACAAAGATCCCAAATGGTTAAGGCTTCCGCTTCGGATGCAGTTACTCCTATAGTTGGTGGTGAACAACAAGTAGAAGCATCTGTAACTCTGCAAATTAGCTATTAGTTTATAGCTATCCGTAATGGTGAAGCTACATACTGGTCACACTATTAAATTTATCTATAGCGTTTTGGCGAAAGGCATTTAAATGCTGCATAGTTGAGACCAAGTCTTAGGACCTACAACACCATCTACTGATAAATTACGCTGACTTTGAAAAGCCTTAATAGCTGTTTCAGTCAGCGCCCCAAATACGCCATCAACTCGCACATTATAGCCATTGGATATTAACAAACGCTGTAAGACTCTAATGGATAGACCAGAATCACCAAATCGGAGGGTTGGCATTTGAGGTCTATTGTATGCCAAGTAGTCTGTTGGGGTGGGTCTTCGTTTGGGTAGATTTGACCTGTCAGCCAATTGAAATTGTGGGGGTAATTGGCGCTTTTTTGTCCGTTTAGATGCTTGCTGCCATCTATAGCGATCCGGAATAGCCACGCGTCCCTCATTTTTGTCCATCAACCCTGTCCTAATGGTTCTGGATATAGCTATTTTTTCCGTGACTCCCACTGTCATGAATTCGGGAGCTGTAATCTTGGATGTAATGCCATGAGGTAATTGGGAAAAATGGCTATTTTTTGTCTTATATTGGGCATTTTCCGCTTTTAATAGCTGTTCATCTAGTAAATGGGGTAAATTCGTCTGTTTATAGTTGAATTCCCCCATAATCAGCATTCCAATTTCGGTCATTTCTGTTTATCTCATATTAAGGAACTTTTGAACTGAAAAAATGACTTAACAGATAGTTTACAGGACAAGTAACTGTGCATTCTCCATCCATGAGACTTTTTTTGGGTTAACCAAATTTATGGATGGAAATAAAATGCAAAGCCTAAAACCGTATATGCTGCCAATAATAAAGTGCCTTCTAACCAATTGGATTTGCCATCGGAACTAATGCTATTAGCAATTAAGACTGACACAGCTACTGCTACTAGTTCAAAAGGATTAAAGTCTAAATCCATTGGTTGTTTCATGACCCATCCGGATATTACTAGTACGGGTGCTACAAATAAGGCTATCTGCATGCTTGATCCAACAGCTACTGACAGTGAAAGATCCATTTTATTTTTCATGGCTACAGTTACTGCTGTGGCATGTTCCGCCGCGTTACCTATAATTGGTACTAATATCACCCCTGTAAATAATGCTGTCAGTCCTAGTTTAGATGTAGCTACTTCTAGTGAGTCCACTAATAGTTCTGATTCCAACGCTACCAATAAGGTACAAACTAATAAGACACCAGTCCACAATGCAATATTTGGTTTTTGATGGTTATTTTCCTCTTCTGTATCTGCTAAACCTACATCATATAGGTAAGCGTGGGTTTTCATAGAAAAAAGCAGTGTTAGTCCATAAACTAAAATGAGCACTACCGCTACAGCAATAGAAAGATTTTGTAGCACGTTCTCACTAATTCCTATAGAAGTATAATTCACTGCAGTTGGCAGTAAAATGGCTATTACCGCTAAATTCATTGAAGAAGCATTAACTCTTGCAACTACAGATTCAAAACTCTGCTCTTTATAACGTATTCCACCTAAAAACATTGAAAGCCCCATAACCAGAAGCAGGTTACCGATAATTGATCCCGTAATACTGGCTTTCACCACATCTATTAGTCCAGCATTTAGCGCGACTAGAGCTATAATTAATTCTGTGGCATTGCCAAAAGTGGCATTTAATAAACCTCCTAACACTGGACCCACAACCACTGCTATTTCTTCGGTGGCTGTGCCCATCCAAGCGGCTAATGGTAAAATTGCTAATCCAGCAGTGATAAATACTACCAATTCTCCCCACTCTAAGAAGTGTGCGGCTAGGGAAATAGGGATGAAAACTAGCAAAGTCAGGAAGATGATATTTTTAGTTGACATTATTCTAGTCGTTAGTTGGTTGGTTTCAATCGTCACACAATTATCATACAATCTTATTTATGCCATGTAAAATCCCATTGTTCTTTAAGTTTTTTTAAGATTGTTTCTCACATTGTTTATACCGGATTTTGGTAGCAAACAGGTGTAAAAATGTAAATATCAAGGTAAATATCGAGTCGATATCAAAGATTTTCCCTACAACCACAATTTTTCTCTAGGTTAAGAATATATGACATCCGCTGCTGAATCTTCAGTAAATCTTGCATCAACTCTCACTTTCCAGGTGGATGAGAATGACCAATCCACAGTTAGTTATGATCCCCTGACTAAACCCCATGGTGTGTATGTGACTGTCCATGGTCACTTCTATCAACCACCAAGGGAAAATCCCTATTTGGATGCTATTGAACGTCAACCTAGTGCTAGTCCTTTCCATGACTGGAATGAGCGTATTCATTGGGAATGTTATCGTCCTAATGCCTTTGCTAGAGTCTTAAATGACCGGGGTGAATTATTGGGGATCGTCAATAATTATGAGTACATGAGTTTTAATATCGGTCCAACTCTTATGTCTTGGTTGGAACGCTATGACATGGAAGTTTATCAAAGAATATTAGAGGCTGATATTAGGAGTAGTCAGAGGCTTAATGGTCATGGCAATGCTATTGCCCAAGTCTATAATCACATAATTATGCCTTTGGCAAATGAAAGGGATAAATACACTCAAATTCGCTGGGGTAAGGCGGACTTTAAATCTAGGTTTGGTCGGGATCCAGAAGGTATTTGGTTGGCGGAAACGGCTATAGATTATGCAACCATAGCAGCTTTGATCTCCGAAGGAATTAAGTTTATTATTCTTGCTCCTTCCCAAGCTCAACGCTGTCGTCCTTTCCCTACAGACCATGATCCCCATCCAGAATGGCATGAGGTGGGTGGTAGTCAAATTGATCCTACCCGTCCCTATCGTTGTTATTTAAAACCAGGTTTCCAAAACACTTCTTCACCTTTAAGTGTGAGTAAAATAACCTCCCTACAGAGTACGGATGAGTTGCCCTATATTGATATCTTTTTCTACGATGGACCTATATCACGGGATATGGGTTTTACTGATGTGGTTTATAGTTCTAGTCATTTTGCCGGGCGGGTGGGCGCTGCTATCCGTGGCGATCATCGTCTTGCTCAGTTAATATCTGTGGCTACTGATGGGGAAACTTTTGGACACCACAAAAAGGGAACTGAGAAAACTTTGGCATACGCTTTTATTGGTGAGTTCCCCCGTCATGGTTGGACTGTGACTAATTTCGCTCACTATTTAAGTTTATATCCCCCCACCTGGGAAGTGGAGTTAAAACCTGTCACAGCTTGGAGTTGCGCCCATGGTGTGGACCGCTGGCAAGATGATTGTGGTTGCGGTGGTGAAGGGGGTGTATGGCATCAAAAATGGCGTCGACCTCTACGTCAAGCTCTTAATTGGTTGCGAGATGAGTTAACTGCAGTCTATGAGGATCATGGTAGAAGGTTATTTCATGACCCCTGGTTGGCACGAGATGAATATATAGATATTCTCCGAGACCGCTCTACTGCTAATGTTCATCGTTTTCTCTCCCGTCATCAAACTCACAAACTTACTCCCAGTGAACAGGTGGATGCTTTGCGTTTATTGGAAATGCAGCGTCACTCCCTATTTATGTTTACCAGCTGCGGTTGGTTTTTTGAGGAGTTATCTAGACCGGAAGGAACTCAGATCCTTCGTTATGCTGCTCGCGCTCTGGAGTTGGCTGGTGATATTGCGGGTGTACAGCTGGAAAAGGGTTTCCTTAAACGCTTGAGTCTAGCTCCTAGTAATGTGGAACAGTTTAAACATGGTGGTGAAGTTTATCGTCAGTGCGTACTGACCGCTCAAATCGGATTCAAACAAGTTGCCGCTCACTATGCTATTACTTCTTTGTTTAATCATCACAATGGTGCTGTCCCTACCCAAGAGTCTAGAAAACACTTGGAAGGTCATCAAAAACGTGTTTATTGCTACACAGCTGATCAGTTAGATTATCAAATGCAGCGGATGGGATCCTTAACCATGGCAGTTGGTCACTTAAAGTTAGTGTCGGAAATTACATGGGAAAGTGAAAATCTGGTGTTTGCAGTTTTGCATTTGGGCGGTTGGGATTTCCACTGCTGTATACAGCAGTTTACCGGAAGACGAGATTATGGTCACCTCAAGGAAAATCTTTTGGCATCGCTACAACAAGCAAGTGCAGCTCATGCTATTGTTGTGATGACTAAGATGTTTGGCGAACAGGCGTTTAGTTTACAAAATCTTTTTGCAGAGGAACGCCACCGGATTATGCGCTTGCTCAGTCAGGAAACCTTAACTAGGTTAGACCAACTCTACACCCAAACCTATCGGGAAAATTATGGCGTAATTATGGCTTTTCATCGAGATGGTTTAACAGTTCCCCAAGAATTACAAGTAGCTGCTGAAATTGCTCTCGGTTATCGTTGTTTGACTATCTTGCGCTCTCTCGAACAGGATATTAATGAACCTCAGTTGAGTTATTCTCATGTCCTACAGTTACAGGCGATCGCCACGGAGGCAAAACATTTACGTTGTCAATTAAAAATTCCGGAAGGGAAACAAATTTTAGAACAATTAATTATGCGTCTGTTGTGGCAATTATTACATGGATCTACGGGATACATGGATATTGCCAGACTAGAAAAGTTAATTGATGTTGGTAATGACTTAAATTTGGGTATCTCTTTGGATAAATCCCAGGAACTGTACTTTAGCTGTTTACACAGTCAAATTATCCCTCAATATCTCAATCAACTCAAGGACTCAGGGGAAGCTGCACAATACCGTCAGTTGCTCAAGCTGGGTGGTAAATTAGGTATTGATGTGACTATAGCTAGTTAAAAAATAGGGGGGATAAATCCCCCCTGTAATTAAACCAGTTAAACTGGTGAAAGAACTGGCTGATGCCAACGGCCCACAGCTTGACCAATTACGGAAAGTTCTTGCATTAACTGGTCGAACCTATCTGGTGTAATGGATTGAGGTCCATCAGAAAGAGCCTTAGCTGGGTTAGGATGGACTTCTATCATTAAAGAATCAGTACCAGCAGCAATTGCTGCCATAGCCATGGAAGGTACAAATTCTGCCCAACCCACACCATGGCTGGGATCAATCATTATTGGTAGATGGGTGAGTTTTCTTAATACTGGGACTACGGATAAATCCAGAGTGTTCCGTGTATATTGACGATCAAAGGTTCTAATTCCCCGCTCACACAAGATTACATTAGGGTTACCTGCTGCCAATATATACTCGGCGGCCATGAGCCAGTCTTCAATAGTTGCGGCCATACCACGTTTTAGTAACACTGGTTTTGACTGAGCTCCCACTTGTTTGAGTAGGGAGAAATTCTGCATATTTCTGGCTCCAACCTGAATCACATCAGCAACTTGGGCGATTTTCTCCAAATCTGCACCATCCATTACCTCAGTAATAATTCCTAATCCACTGACCTCCCGTGCTTTTGCCAATAACTCTAAAGCACTTTCACCATGTCCTTGAAAAGCGTATGGTGAGGTACGGGGTTTATATGCTCCACCCCGCAAAAACTTGGCACCGCCAACTTTCACTCTCAAAGCAGTTTCCACAATCATAGCTTCATTTTCCACAGAACATGGTCCTGCTACTACTACTATGGGATGATGTTCACCAAACACCACATTTCCGTTGGGAGTGGTGACTACCACTTCTGAAGCTTCACCATGACGAAATTGCCTACTAGCTCTTTTATAAGGTACTTCTACCCTTAAAACCTGTTCTATCCATGGACTAAGTTCTTGAATTTGTAACGGGTCTAAATCTGCTGTTTCTCCTACTAGACCTATTACTACCTTGTGTTTACCAATGATTTTTTCTGGTGTTAAACCCCATCCAGTTAGATCTGAACTTAAACGGTCTATTTCCACCTTTGGGGAACCTACTTTCATGACAATGATCATTTTAACAGCCCCGTATTTCAACTATTATTGACTTATACATTTGGTATTAATACCATTTAGGCGCAGGCGAATGGGAGCATTGTTGCGTCAGGCACCGTCCAGATACCTGATCGCGGTTGGTCTAACCCTTCTTTTTTCGAGTTTCGCGCCAGACTTCAACCATTCTACTCCAATTGGTGCCAAATTCACCTACACCCAGTAAAGTACCCGGATTATCCTCATCCCAGGAAGCAGAAAGCACACCGTAAGTTATTCCCAACACTCCCAACCCGAACAGTCCCATATTTACCAGTAACACCGCAATGGGGGGTAGTTGAACGTGAGCATAACTAACCAACAAATAGCTGACCACCAGGGTGCCAATACCTAAACCTGTAGGTATGCCAGAAAAGGTTGCCACTCTGCGAATCATTCTTTGGCTTACTACTTGGGGAATCGCCATTTCCTCTTTAGTAAAGGGGGGTTGGTCGGGCAATTTTTGTGGCGATTCCTCTGTCTTTACTACTGGTTTGCTAAAGACCTTTGAAGGTTTTTGACGCTTTTTGTTCGGTTCAAATGGTAGACGACTGGGTTCTGATTCTTGAGCAGACATAATTGGTAGTTCCTAACCACGAATACCAAGACGTGAAATCAGGGATTGATATTTATCCGAGTTGTTCTTTTGGATATAATTCAAAAGTCTTTTACGTTCACCAATCATCTTTAATAGTCCCCTACGAGATGAGTGGTCTTTTTTGTTTGCTTGCAGGTGCTGACTAAGACGATTAATTCGTTCAGTGAGCATAGCAACCTGAACATCGGCAGATCCGGTGTCAGTTTCGTGTACTTGGAATCCAGAGATCAGTTCTTGTTTGCGCAGTTGCGTCAGAGCCATGATTGATTAAACTTTTATTTTTTCAAGTGTATGCATCAGTCACCTATAATATCACAGCAATTAGAGTAATTGCTAGAGGTGCCAAAAGGGAGAATTTTTAAGGTGGTTAAGGTAGCTATTGTTATTATATACCATTTTATCATTCTGTCTGAAAATACGGAAAGAAAAAAATATCAGTAAAAAAGCGGGCATTTTGCCCGCACATTGTCGTTAAGATGAGATGTGGTAGAAAATTCTAGTTTTGTCCACAATCAAACGGGCATTCAGGCGTTAAATAAGACTCAAGAACCCCGTTTGCATTAAATAGGAGGTATAAGTTATTAACAATTGAGAATCGATTTGAGGACAAATAATTGAGCTTCCCTTTAGTGCAGCTAGGGTTTCCTCGCAACTAATTACTGGTCTTCTTGACTGCAAATACAAATCAGGAATGGTAATTTTCTCTTTAGACCACCGCTCTAATAAAAATGGTTTAAGAGTATAGAGTGGATTTTCTTGATCTGTTATGTTAGCTAGTTTGTTCTGCCACTCTTCATAACTAATCATTTCTAGCTTAAAGCCAAAGGTGCGAATCCATTCCACTAAAGATTTTAAAGAAGCAGGTTGGGGATGTTGTAAATGGAAAGCCTTACCAATAGATGTTTCTTCTCTTGATAGGTAAACAACAGCTTTGCTTACGTAGTCTACAGGAGACATGTCTAACATATAGTCCACATCTGGAAAACACCCCATCTGTAAACAACCTTTAATCATTAGGTTGATGAAATCGTGGGTGTTACAAATCCCTGTCTTACTATCCCCAGCAATTAAGGGTGGTCTATAAATCGTTACTGGTAGTCCGCGATCGCGGGCAATTTTGACTAGTTTTTCTGCTACCCATTTTGTTTGAGAATAACCCAAGAAAATACCTTGCCAATCGTCAAAGCTATCTTGTTCACTTACTACTTTACCTGCATAAACACTTGATTCAAATACAGCGACGCTGGAAACATAGTGTACAGGTTTAACTTTAGTTTGACAAGCCAGTCTTAGCACTTCCTGAGTACCTAAAACATTTGCTGACTTTAGAGCAGAATAGGGATAGACATAATTTAGTAATGCCCCACTGTGATAAATAGTATCTACGTTAGCAGCTAACTGGTCAAATTCTTCCTTGGTAATTCCTAAAAGTGGTAGGGACAAATCACCAACAACTGGGACAAGTCGCTTCAGGTACTGCTCCTGATATTGATCCTCCCAAATTCCATATTGTTGGAGATTATGGATGAGTTTATCTTGTGCTTCATTCACATTTTTAGCCCGTACCAAACAGTAAATATTGGCTTGGGTTTCTGCTAATAATTCCTTAATAATAAAAGCCCCTAAATAACCAGTTGCTCCGGTTATCAAGATATTTTTTGGATTAGCGAGAGGAACCATATAGCTACCCACCGGTTGAATGGTAGAGTCCAGAACTGCTTCCGCGCCTAAATCCAAAAATGGGATGGGAATATCCACATTATTACCCTGATTATCTGGTTGAGAACCTCCAGCTTTTTCTTCTGATAAACGTTGAGCCAGTGTGGCAATAGTCGGGTAGTGCCATAATAAAACTGGAGATGGTTTAAAACCAAGTAAATCTTCCAACTTACTAATTATAACCATAGCTTGAGCAGAATCCAAGCCATAATTTTCCAAATGTTCATCCACATCAATTTCTTGAGATGTTTTCCCTAGTAACTCTGCCAAGTTATGCACCATAAAAGATTGAATTTCCTCTGAACTATAGGTAGTTAGCGTGTTTGTTAAACTCATTTTTTCATCTCCAATATGGGTTGAACAGGTTGATATTGACTGTAAAAACTAGAAAGGTGTAAACCTTGAAACCTCAAGGACTGAATTCGATATAAAAAGGCAGTTCCTACCATGATGTGATGAGCAATATCTACCACATGGCGGTTGTCAGGTTCAGCTAAATAAGTAGCCTTTACCCAGTCATTAAAACTACCCATAGCTGGACCACACCAAATTTGATAATCTGTTTCTCTTCCCTTCTCTCCACTACTAGACCATCGAGAAGATAAACCCAAATACCAGCGGAAAATCAATGCCATTTTTAACTTAGAATTATTGACAGCCTTGCCCAGTTTTTCGGGATTTTTTTGAGATAAATAGGCAGCGGTTCCCTCCCAAACTTCAGCAATACTTTTACGAAAGATTTGTTTTTCTAATTTCTCCCTTTCGGCTAAAGGAATATCTTCAATGGATTCGTAATTACGGTATAATTCATAGAGTTTTTGTGCCCGCATGGGAAACATCGTCCCCCGTTTTAAGACCTGTAATTTGACTCCCATTTCAAACATATCCGCAGCAGGAGCCATCATCACATCCGCCATTTCTGCTTGGGCCAACAATTTTTTTGTGTATTCACAAGCTCCTGATTCAACACAGGATTGATTAATAGAACCAGTAACAATATATCCAGCTCCCATGACAAAAGCTGCCAAGGCTGATTCCGGCGTACCAATTCCCCCAGCTACCCCGATTCTAATTATTTTATCATAATTATATTTAGCTTGAATTTCATTCCTTAAACTAATAATAGAAGGGAGTAGACATACCAGGGGACGATTATCTGTATGACCTCCAGAATCTGCTTCCACAGTAATATCATCAGCCATAGGAACTTTACTTGCTAAGTGAGCTTGTAGTTCCGTAATTAGATTTTGTGCTAGTAATTCCTTGATAATTCTTTCAGGAGGTGGTTGCATAAATTTGGTGGCAACTTCTCGGCGAGAAATTTTGGCAATTACTTTATTTTTGATTTGAATTTGGTGATTAGCATCTAAACTTAAACCAGCAATTCGATAATAAACAATATTGGGAGTTAGATCTAAAAATGCCGAAGCTTCAACCGTGTGAACTGCATATTTTAAGTATAATTCTACAGCCCGTCTTTCTATTTTTGGTTCGTTAGGACTGTGAATTAGGTTGAAACAATAGGGACCGTTAGGTAGAGCAGCTTGTATTTTTTGAATAGCTATTTCCAGTCTTTCTGGTGACAGTCCGCCCGAACCAAAGGAACCCAAAAGTCTTTGCTGGCCTAAAGCAATTATCATCTCTTCTGATGCTATTCCCCCCGCCATAGCACCTGTCATATAGGCACATTTAACATTGTGGATTTTCAAAAAAGTGGGATCACCAAATTGTTCTACTGTTAATGGTGGCAATGATACTAATAGCTGGTTGGGTTCCGATGGAATATTATAATTTGAGGTTATATAGCCATCATTACTAACACCTATTTCACCTGCTACTTTAAGAATATGACAGGGTTTTTCTAGGGTTAGCAATTTTTGCTTGATGGCAGTTTGCTCAAATTCAACGCAGTCTGTTGAACCTTTCCAGTTGTGGTTATGATGGGGAGCGGTTTTTAAAAATGCTAGTCCGTTGTTTGGTTTGTTCAGTACCGTATTAAATGTTGTCACGGTAATTTTTTCCTTAATTAATGGGCAATTTATGACATATAGATGGGGATAGTTCATAGTCTGGGTTATAATCCAGACTATATACTGAAAAAATTATTTTTCTTGATCTATCAACAATTTTTCAGCACAAGCTAATTGCATTTTAATTATTTCGCTCATTTGCTGGCTGAAATCTTTTCTAGCTTCTAGAAAATCACTGTGTGCTTTTATCAATTTGGTGTTGTTACTCGTGAATTTTTCATACTGGGCTATCTTGAAATCATTCATGGGAATTATATGCTTCACTTGTTTAGAGGTTACTTTGGGGGTTTCTTTGCAAGGTAGTTGTGAAAAGTTTAGTTGCTCTTCATGATTTAAATGGTCATCTATGATAGTTTTCACAGAATTTTTTTCCGGTTTACCATAAATTTCCTGGGGGGAGATTTGATATGCTGGTTGGAGAGAGTTGATAATTTTAACATCCAAGTCCTTGGTAAAGAGTTGCAGATCTTGCTGATTATATTTTGAGAACAGTTGACGATGATCTGTCTGTAAAATTTGATCGGTAATGGATTTACCACCCAGAGTAATTTTCTTGAGTGCTGATTTGTTGGTTTGTTGAGTATCTAAAGAAAGATCATACAGGGAAGAAAGATCTAATTTTACCCCATGACTAATCAGTTTTGCCAAGGCTTTAACTAAGGATGTGTGATCATCTATCCCACGGCGGTTTAAAGATATGGTAATATGTTCCCGTTTGTCTAATACTTTATCTATCCACCGTGAACAAATACCACCAGCTCCAGCTTCGATAAATACTTTTGCTCCATCTTCATAAACTCGATTTACCAAGCGAGGAAAATCAAGTTGTTGACATAATCCTTTGGCAATACTATGGGCAATAGTTTCGCTCTCTAATGCTATGGGTTGATATTCTGCTGCTGAGTAGCAGATAATCCCAGAAATTGCCTGAGCTGGTAAGTTATGAATTCGATATAGCTCCGGGTATTCTGACTCCATAGTCGGCGCATGAATCACATGATCAAATGGTGCTAAAAAGGCGTTACAACCCAGTTTACTAATCACTCTTTCACAAGCTAGGGGTTCGCCAGCTATTAATACTTCTTGCGAGGTGTTGATTTGAGTGAGGTAAACCCGATTTTCTGTTTTTAAAACTTCCCTGACTTGATCAGCAGTGGTCATTAAAACATAATTAGCCCATAATTTCTCATGTTCTGGAGAGTTTTTGTTTATTCCCCAATACTCTCGCACTGCGTTCTTCGGTCCTGATAGTCTATCACCAAATAATGATGATGAGTTGAATGTATTACTTGCTTTATAGCAATCACTCCAAATCCCCTGGGCAACCATCATACTGGTTTCCCCCAAACTATAGCCAAACATATATTTGGGTGTGATTTGAAAGTCTTCTGTGAGAATGTTGGTGATAAATCTAGTAAACAGAATTTCTGCTTCCAACATTGCCAGGGAATCATCCAGCAATTTCTTTTCTAGGTTTTCTAATTCCCTAATTTCCAGTTTCCTCAAACTTCTAGGAAACACTAGTTTCTCAACATCCGCTGCTCGTCGGTATAGAGTTTTGATAACTGTGTCATCAAAGGCTTTGGGAAATAATCGAAATAAGGTTCTACCAATTCCTACATAAGTGTTGACAGCAGCAGGGTAAACAAAGGCAACTTCACCATTTTTTCCCAAGGGTTTAGGTGTGAAGTAACTACCTATTGGTGTTGCCCAATCTTTTTTATTTATGAAGGCGTCTGTTATACCCTTTTTGGCAGAGTTGATTTCTTTGAGTACTTCTTTTTGGTTGCGTCCAGTGATGGATAGGGTATAATTGGCGGAAGATTGTTTTTGAAAACCGCTAAATGTTTCACTGGCTACCTTTGACAAGCACTCGCCATTCTCAAGGGTTTTTTCTAGGTTATTTAAGGCGGTAATTAGACTGGTTTCACTGTCTCCAGAAATAGGAAAGAGATGATAGGGTCGGGATTCTAAATATTTACTAGGACGTGGTTCCTGTTGGATTTCTTCCGACAGCAAAATATGAGCAAAGGAACCATCACAACCCATACTATTAATGGCAGAAATTCGACATTTTACTTCTTTTTGTAAGAACCAAGGTCGAGATTCTGTTGCAACATAGAAGGGACTCCCTTCCCACATCTGAGGGTTTTTCACGCCTGACCATTTGGGAGTTCCAGGTATATATTTATAATAGAGACTTAAAGCAGTTTTAATCAAACTAGCAATACCGGAAGCAACAAAGGTATGACCTATGTTTGCTTTGATGCTACCTAGGGCACAGTGTAGACCATTACCAACATAAGGATAAGCTGCTAATATTCCCTCAATTTCTGCTGTGTCTTCCTGGGGTATTCCACTACCAGAAACCTCTAAGTAGTTAATTTCTTCGGGTTTAATTCCAGCTTGTGTAAATGCTTTTTTACAAACATCGCTAATAGTTCTGCTATCTATAGCCATGGAAGGGGACTGTCCAATACTTAAAGCTTCAACTACTGCGTAAATACGTTGTTTATTTTTTAATGCCGTATCCTGTCTTTGCAAAACTACTGCACCTGCACCTTCCCCCACGTTCCAACCATTAGCATTTTGATCAAAACTTAGGGTATTTACACCCGTATTTATTTTGCCAAATTGACTTCTCAAGAGGACATTTTCTACCCCACCAGCTAGGTCAACTGCACCTACAACTACTGCTGTTACCTCCTCAGTAGCTAATAGCATTTCCGCTAATTCTAAAGCCTTAAAAGTAGCAGTTTCTACCGCACTAATGGTAAAAGATGGTCCAGAGAAATTCCATAGGGAAGAAACCCGACTGGCCATGGTATTACCCACGTAACTGATATACTCTGCAATCTCAACTGGATGGTGAATACTATCCTGGACTATAGTTTCTAAATGGGAGATTTTTTCTGGACTTAGGGGAATTTCAGCTCCATTTACCCCATCTTTAATTTGCCAAGATAAATTCCATCTTTGTTCTAGTTGGTGGACTGATAATTCTGTTTCCGCAGCGATAATTACAGCAACATTACTATTGGGCTGTATATTACTATCTTTTAATGCGCGATCGCACACCTTTAATAATAAGGTGTGTTGGGGGTTAATTTTAGTCACCTCATTGGGAGGAATTTTATGGGATAATGTGTCAATTTCAAAATCTTGAATGTATGCGCCTTGAGGTGGTGTTCCGGTTTCTAAACCATATTGTTGCAGTAATTCTTGGTGTTCATTAATTCCCAACCATCTAGTTTGTGGTAGAGTAATAAAATGTTGTTTTCCATCATAAATACTACTTTCAAAAGCATCCAATCCATCACATTCCCCAAAAAAGGCATCCATGCCTACAATTGCCATTTTTATAGTGTTATTTGCTGGCATATTCATTTGTTTACTTCCCCTTGTTCAAGAATTAAATGAGAGTTAGTTCCACCAAATCCAAATGCACTCAAAGCTGCGTATTTAGTTTCTTTAGTTGGCCAAGGTCTAGTTGTTGTGACAATGTTCTGTGGCGATACCACACTATTTTCACAACCTATAGGTTCGCTGACATTAATAGTTGCTGGAATTAGGTTATGGGACATTCCTAAAATAGTTTTAGTGATTCCCACCATGCCAGCTGCGACCAATAAGTGACCAACATTATTTTTAGTAGATCCCACTAATGGCTGGGAATTTTTTCCCCCAAAAAAGCCTTGAATAGATTTAGATTCGGTAGTATCTCCCAAAGGAGTACCCGTGGCATGACACTCCAAATATTGAATTTCTTGTGGGTCAAGTTTTGCTTCTTGATATGCTCTTTGATAAGCAGTATGTTGTCCTTGGAGATTAGGGCTTAAAAGATGTTTACCCTTACCATCATTAGATAAACCATTACCACAAATTGTAGCCAGAATTTTATCTCCATCTCTGACAGCTTTGTCATATCTTTTGAGCATTACCATACCGATACCTTCAGAGGTAATTAACCCCCGTGATGTTTTATCAAGAGGAAAACTACTACCATTTTCTGGGTATGCTTGTAGACCGGAAAATAACATTCTGACAAATAGAGGATCGGAAGCACTAATAGCGCCAGCTAACATTAAATCTGCTTTACCAGATTGTAGATAATAGGATGCTAATTTGATGGCATAAAATGATGATGAACAGGCTGCATCTATACAGCAATGAATTTCAGAAAGATTGAAAGCACGGGAAACCATACCAGCAGGTAACCCAGAAACCATAGCATTATATGGTGATGTTTTAGGTAGGGTTAATTTACCACCTAGATGGAAGTGTTTCTCCTGTAAAAGTTCTTGAATTGCGGGTTCAATTGTTTGATGATAAATGGGGGCAAATAATTGATTAGATGCTTTAGTAGGTAAAGCTAGAGTTCCTAAAATTACCCCACATTCCGACAGAGCAGATTGATTTCCCCAATAGCCACTATGAATAATTGCCTGTTTAGCTGCATACAGTGACCATTTGAAAGTATCATCTAGACTTTCAATAAATTCCCCGGGTAGATTATACTCATGGGGATTAAAATCTAAATTGCGGATAAATCCACCTTTTAAAAAGTAGAATTTCTCCGGTGTACCTTTATTAGCATCATAAAATATTGAGGGATCTACTCCCAATTCATCAATACTAATATTGGCAGTTGCATCCTTTTCTTGGCTGAGATTATGCCAGAATTGGTCAGGATTATTCGCATCCGGAAAGAGACATGATAATCCAATAATGGCTATTTTTTCCACAGTTAAATCCTCGTTTGGGTTTTTGATTAGGATTTACGCGATTCCCCAAACGTGATTACTAGATTTCTATATCTACATTATCTGTTACTTCTTGCTCAACATTTTCATAGGCCAAATAACCGCTTTTGCTCCCAAAATTCGGGAGTAGATTTCTCCTGATTCACTATGCAAAATAAAGTTAGCTGTTACCCCTGTATCAGTTTTATTTTCCACTTCACAGGAAACATAAAATGGTGAATTACAAGGAATAGTTAGAAATTGTTCCCAATAAGTCAACTGTCCTGGTAGACAGACCTGCTGATGAAAATGATTTAACCAAATCCACAATGATTGAGTACTAATATCTGTGGTGTAGGGATTATGCCATTTGACCGGAAATTGCCCCTGATCGGTTTCGGAAATTGTTTGCCAACAACACTCCACAGTGATTTTCTGTGGGTTTACATTTAGAACCCTACTAATTTCCTGGAATGCTGGACCGTGAAACAAGGAAGAATCACCATTTTGATAAAATTGTTTGCCCCTAGTAGTGATAACATTGTCCTCCTTTAGATTCAGGGACTCATAAATTGGTGCTTTTGGTATTTTCCCTACCACTGTGACAATAGCAGAGAAATGAAAATGGGTTTTACCTTGAGAATTTTTACTCAAAATTTTGGTTTGAAATTCAATTAACTCACCATCTACTTTGGAGATTTCTTGAATTTCTAGAATGTACTCTGATCCTAATTTAGAGTTGAAAGAGATACCTTTTAGCACCTTAAATTCCCGACAGTGTAAGTAGCGATATCCCGGATAAATTTCTTCACAAGCATGAACCATCCAAGACATAGCACAAGTAGCTGGTAATACCTGTACACCTGCAATAGTATGATCATATAAAAAGGGATTTTGCTCCAAGGTCATCCTGCGATAGATACGGTAGCTTTTCAATTCACTATCCAGGGGTGTGGGAGGTAGGTTCATTGGACTACCAATGACAACTTGGGATTGATTTTTAAACACTGGATGCAGCTCATTAACTAGCATTTGAGTACCAGTTTCCACAGGAATAATATCAATTCCTCGTTCGGTAAATGCCTTCTTTAATTGCGGTGTTACCATACCACTATCCCAACCACCCCAGTTAATAGCAACTACATGAGTTTGAGGATAATGTTTTTTAAATTGATGAGCCGATTTATTCAGAATTTCATTAGCTATAGCATAATCAGTCTGACCAATATTGCCATAAAAACCACTCACGGAAGAGAAGAGGACTAAATGCTTTAAATGCTGAGGATCACAAGAGTTAAGTATGTTTTGTAAACCCTGAACTTTGGCATTATAAACTTTTTCAAAATCGTCAGCGGTTTTCTTTTCAATTAATTTATCTGCCAAATTTCCAGCTCCGTGGATAATACCTGTAATTTTACCAAATTTTTGACAAACATCACGGAGTTTATCCTGTAAAACTTTCCCATCAGTAACATCAACATTAATATATTCAGCTTTTGCTCCTGTTTGTTCGATTGCTGCTAAAGTCTTTTTAATTTCCCGAACAGAATTAATTTGATTGAATATTTTCTGTACCATCATGGGTGTGGGTTTTTCACCTTGGGAGATTAAATTTTCCATGATGCGTTTTTTTAAAACGGAGTCTTCTAAGCAATCATGAGCGTAACCAGGTTCTGGAGTAATTTCTGAACGACCTAAAAGAATAAAAATGCCAGAATTACTCGAACTACCAAAATTACCAATTTGACTTTGTGCCAATTTAACCGTACACTGGGCAGTGATTCCCTTAGCTCCACCACTAACTACAAACACCGATGATGGAGGAATTTGAAAAGTTGTTATCATATATTTCTCACTCTATTATTGAACTTAGGAGACAGGGAACAGGGAATATATATTTTCTGGCTAAACTTATAATTCCTGGTTCCCTATATAAGATGGGTTGAGGAACGAAACCTAACCTACATTCATCTTATATTTAATTCCACCCACCTACTAATCAGCTGTTGCTACAAGAGTCACTCTTCCCTTAGAACCATAACCAACCTCACCAATATATCGGTTAGAATCATATAGTTCGGCTACAATATATTCTGCTGACTGGTGTGGTTCTAACTTAGGACTTAAATCAATCGCTTTCAAAAATACCTTTGGCCATTCCCATCTCAAACTCTTGGTCAATCCAAATAATCCTCCCCCAATAATTCCGAAGTTTTCTGTATGATCTAAACCAAATGTACCGTCAAGATGAACAACTGTGCAAAAACTAACTCTTCCTTCCAGATTGGCAGCATTATTCAGTGATTGTTTCAAGTGTTTAGCTATCAAAAAGATATGTTTAACAATTACCTTTTCGGTTTCTAAATAGGCAAGATTGGTAGTTGAGAAGTACGGATGAAGATGAATAAATGCTCCAATTTTACCATATTGAACACTAATACTTTGCAGTAGTAATTGTAGATGTTCTTCGCTCATATTTGCCAGATTGATGCGAGTGACTCCTACTGGTAATGGTGACCGTTCTGGAACAATTGATTGGGGAAAACTTAAAACTACTACCTTCCAACCTTTATCTATCAACCCATGAACTAATTTTGTGGTAGTTAGAGAACCATCGTCAGTAATTAGTCCTATATGTCCTCCAGGTAATTGGCATTCCCAAAAATCGGGTTCCGGTAAGATTTTCAATTTAACTGGACGACGGGGAAGATTAGGGTCAATAGTAGGTGGTGGGGTTAAATCCACCACCGTGGCTTTTATTTGCTCAAAATCAAGATTTTTTTTTTCAACCACCACCAGACTTTGGAGGTAGTTAACTATCTGTCTAATTGTCCTCAGGTCTCCTAATTCCTCTAAGTTAGGTTTAGGTAAATCTGGGTATACTTCTTGCATTCCCCCTAATATTTCTACCCTTTTTATGGAATCTATCCCCAGGTCAGCTTCCATGTCCATATCCAGTTCTAACATCTCTACTGGATAACCAGTTTTTTCACTGGTAATTTTTAACAAGGTTTCAGCTATACTGCTGTATTCATCACTGGTAGGGGGGGAATGGGGAATGTCAACTGGAGAAGGAATGATCAATTCAGATGTTACTTTGGGATCCACATTCTTAACTATATGCTCAGAATGATTCACCTGGTTAGTAGTCGGGTTGGTTAGGACTTGTTTTTCTAGATATTCAACTATTTGACCAATGGTGCGTTTTTCCGCTAGTTCTTCCAAATTAGGCTTGGGTAAATCGGGATATAATTCTTGTAACCCACCTAATATTTCCACCCGTTTGATAGAGTCAATTCCTAAGTCAGCTTCCATATCCATGTCAAATTCTAACATTTCTATGGGATAACCAGTTTTTTCGCTGGTGATAGATAGAAGACTTTTACCTATGTCTTGAATATCAATTGCGGATTTTTTCGTTTGGGAACTTATAGCAATTTCCGTAACTGGTACAGGTGGTTGTTCAACCCTGGTCTCCGGGATGGGTGTTATAACTGGCTGAGTTTCTATAATTGTTGGTTGTGGAATTTCTACTTCCAATGTTTTACTAGTAGAGCTAACAACCATTTCTGACACAGTTAGTTGGGAATTTTGTGGCGAAATCTCCCGCAGATTTTCCGTGTGTATATCCGTAAGTTGGAGGGGAATTACAGGTGTTAGTTCTTCTGCACCGTCAATTAGCAGTGAATATTCCTGTTGGATGAGGTGGAAAAAATTCTTGGTATGTTCTAACTGTTCCCGTAAGTATTGTTCATGAATGCGCAGGGTTTCCGCTTGCTGATGATGAAATTGCATCATGCTGCGCTCAAAGCTGTCCATGATTGATTTTTTAGTTTCCCCAGTTTCAGGAGATTTATTATTCATAAACAAGGTATTCTGTTGCTGAACTAATTGAAAAAAAGTCTTGGCATATTCGATTTGATGCTGGAGGTAAGTGTCATGAATCTGTAAGTTATCACTTTGACTATTTTGGAATTGGCTAAGGAGATTTTCTAGACTAGCTAAAACCTGTTGAAACTCAGTATTTTTATCTGATATTGTCATTTTCCCTCCTAAAACCTGTACCATTGGGTAAGTTAATATGGGTAACTGTTCCTCAGCTCGAAGGCTGGAATTAATAGGATTAGCAGAATTCATTTGGGGGTCTGTTGATAAAGAACTGATAATTGATGTTTGTTGATCTCTGTTACCATTGCCATTAGTAGTATGTACTATTTCAACTACTTCTTTTTCTGGTATAAGTTCAGAAGGTTTATCAATTACTGAAACCGGTTGAATTTGTGGAACACCCTGAATTTTAAACCCATCATTTAGTGCTTTTTCAAAGGCATTTTTAGTTTTTTCTGAAACGTAATTAATACCTTTGAGTTTAACATTTAAACTTTTTTGGCTGATTTCTTTAGAGAATATTTCTGGTAATTGGTATGGGTCAATATTACCTAATTCCATACCCAGAACCTGTAGTTGTACCGCTGCTTCTCTAAGGGAAATATCACTACTTTTTTGAGTGCTAGGATTCAAAGATATAGTAATATGTGGACGTTCTCCCAAAATATCCTTAACTAGGTTGGTCAGAATCCGTTTTGGTCCAAATTCCACAAAGCAATAACCACCAGCAGCATAGATATTTTCTATTTGCTGTGTAAAATTAACTGAACTGGCCAGATGACTTTCTAATATCCGTTGAATCTTATCCGATTCTTGAGGATACTGTTGAGCTGTAACATTGCTAAAAACGGGAATTTTAGGATTGAGTAATTTGACAGATTTAGTGGCAATAGCAAAGGATTTTTGGGCAAATGCAATTAGGGGGGTATGGAAAGCAGCAGCAACAGGTAAGAGTACAGCACCATAGCCTAAATCTTGAAATTTCTGATGAATTTTCTGAATTTCATGGCTAGGACCAGCTAAAACTACTTGGCTAGGAGAATTAAAATTAGCAATCGTAATTTTTGGGAAATTTTTCAGTACTAATTCTACCTTGCTAATTTCTTCCTTGACTGCTAACATACTACCTGCATCATGGTCAGGATCTTTGGGCGCAGCCATTGCCTTTCCTCGAGCTTTTACTAAGTATAAATAATCTGATTCACTCAAAACTCCTGCTGCTAGTAAAGCAGTCAATTCTCCAAAACTATGACCAGCAGTGAAATCAGATTTAAACCCAGCTTGCTGAAAAATAGAATACAAACCAGCACTAAAAACACCTATAGCAGGTTGTGCATATTCGGTTCTTTGTAAAGTGGCAATTTGGTCAGCTTTCTCTGTTTGGTTAAAGGTAGGATGGGGAAAAACTACTTGGGAAATTGGCTGTAAATTATCCTCAATTAACAGGCTATCCATTAATCCATATAGGCGACGTAAAGCCGGGAAATTCATCACAGCTTCTCTACCCATCTCTAAATATTGAGAACCTTGACCTGAAAATAGGGCTACTACTTTCCCCCTTAATTTAATACCAGAAGCTCGATAATAAATCCCTTGAGGATGTTCCCAGTTCAGGGTAGATTGTTTATTTTTTAATAGATCAATGCTCAGAGCTAATAGTTTACAAGCATCCGCTTTATTCCCAGCTACAAAGCCAATTCTTGCTGCATTCTGAGGAATCTGAATATTCCTGCATTCCTCAACTAACTGAGAATAGTATCTGTTACTATCTCCAGCTTGTAAATTCTCTAAACTTGTCTCTAAATTTTTAATTAGCTCACTGGGATTAGGAGCAGAAAATAAAATTTGACTGGCCACATCATGTAGACGATAAGGTTGTTGTTGTTCCTGTTGATATTCTTCCAAAACCAAATGATAATTGGTACCACCAAAACCAAAGGAGCTAACTCCCGCTCTTCTGGGTGATTCACTCTCTCCACGTATCCAAGGTCGAGTTTCAGTATTCAAATAAAAGCAGGAATTTTCAATATCTAACTTAGGATTAGGTTCAGTAATATTGATAGTTGGCGGTAATATCTTATGATATAGCGCCAAAGCTGTTTTCACTAAACTTGCTGCACCTGCTGCTGCTTTCGTATGCCCAATTTGAGATTTGACACTACCTAGGGCAATATATTGTTTTCTTTCATCATGTTTACTGAAGAAGCTTTGTAAGGAAGCAAACTCCGTTGGATCTCCAGCCATAGTTCCTGTACCATGTGCTTCCATTAGTCCTAATGTCGTAGGAGAAAAACCAGCATCGTTATAAGCCCGTTCTAAAGCTTTCACTTGTCCTTCCTTTCTGGGAGCATAAATGCTCTTATAGCGTCCATCACTGGAAGTTCCAATACCCTTAATTACAGCATAAATTCTATCACCATCTTTTTGTGCATCTTCTAGCCTTTTGAGAACTAACATGGCGATACCTTCACCCAACATCATCCCATCGGATTTAGCATCAAAGGGTTTAACATTTTCACCAGGAGAAACCGCAGGAGTTTTACTAAAGGAAATGTAAGCCATGATGGTGTTATCTGTATCTACACCACCGGTTAACATCATATCGCTCCGATATTCTACCAGTTCACTAATAGCCATTTTTAAAGCACCAAATGAACTAGCACAAGCAGCATCAACAACACAGTTCATACCACCAAAGTTCAATCGGTTGGCAATACGTCCTGCTACGACATTTGCTAGCATTCCAGGAAAAGCATTTTCATCCCATTTAATGTAGGCACTTTTGATTTTTTCGACGATTTTTTGAGTATCTTCTGGTGATAAACCACTACTTATCAGAACTTTTTCCCATACGGGATATTCTAATCTAGCTGATAATGGCATACCTAATTGTTTAGCCATTGCTACCCCTAAGATTACCCCCACATTCTCTCGATTAAATTCACGAGCTTCACCATAACCAGCATCTTCCATTGCTTCTTTGGCAACTACTAAGCTCAAGAGTTGCGATACATCAGTAACTTCTAAAATGCTAGGAGGAATGCCAAATTCCATGGGGTTAAAATCAACTTCAGGAATAAATCCACCCCGCTTACAATAGGTTTTATCCTCCGGTGTTCTAGGATTGGGATCGTAGTAATCTTTAACACTCCAGTGGCTCTCTGGAACATCAGTAATACAATCAGCTTTACTCACAATATTTTGCCAATATTGTCTTAAATTTCTTGACTGTGGTAGTAGAGAAGCCATCCCCACAATAGCAATGGGGTTCTGTTGCAGTTGTCTGTTAACTTTCTTAGTTGAGATTTCGTTTCCTGAATTCATTTTTCTTGCCTCTATAAATCTAATCAAATCATTTTCACAACTGTTAATTAGGTTCTCTAACTCTGCTAAGGCAGTATTTATTGAATCAGCAGACATCATGGCATATGGTAATTTTGGGGAATGGTAACTTTTAAGCTACAGTAATTTCTATAGCGGGGATATTAATCAAACAATCATGAAATAATACTATACACTGTTGTCTTTCCTTTTCTTGTTTGTTTAGAAACATTATCAGTGATTAATTGGCGGATTTCATAATTACCCTAGCTTTCTCAACTTTATGCTGGCATTGATTTAGCAAGCAAGTTGGGATAATCTATTTTATGGTATTCTGGGAATATAACCCGCTACATCTGCTACAGAAATAATATTTATTGTCTGGTGGTCTAACTCGGAACTTAGAGAGATTAAGAGAATGATTCATTTCCTACTTTCTCCTGTTTAATTAATTTAAAGAATAGCACAATTTAAAGAAATTCAATAGTTTACTTCCACTAGATTGAGACAAATATTTCTACTTCAGGCAATGATTTGTATTTCCCTGTTGCATTTAGCAGTATACTCCTGAACTAAAATCTATCTGATTATGTGAGTAAATTCCACCCTTGTTCTCCTATGGAAAATTGAGATATCAATGCTTTTATCATATCTGTAATCTAACTTACAAATTAGCAAATACACTCCCAATCCAGATAAATTATCATATTTTATCAAAAAAACATGATAATTTATCTTTGATATTTGATGAATTCATAATATACTCATATCTTGGCTTTCCATAGTTATTTAGTGAGCAAATCTTAACTTGTGAATGTAATTAACTATTAAAAGTAATATACTGAATTTGTGATGAAATGATTATATTTTTGAAAAAAATAGATTCTAGTTAACATTCGGCAATTATGTGGAGAAATCATCATAAATGAGTTAATTTACTTAATTTTATAGATTGACAAAATTCTGAGCCTTTGGCAGAATAAGAAGTAGGGTTTTTGTTTTAAATTAGTGTGATCAACTATTTTTGAGAGACTATGAAAAAATAATCTCATGCTTTAGTCATCTCGGTAACTTAGATATTTTTTAGTGATTCGTATTTATGGTTACTTTGTTGTACTCTAATTCAAGATAGAAATAACTGTAATTAGAAGTTGGTTTAACATCTATTTACAATTAAATTTTTCGCTTATTAGGAGTTTGTGAAAAGATTGAATTACACCTAAGTAGAAAAGAACAGGAGCAAGTATGGTAACGAGCAAACAAAATCAATTATTAATACATGCTGCTAAGAAGTGGAAAATAATTATTGCTGCTTCCCTTGCTATAGCTGCTGGTTTAGCATCTTTCTCTAGCTTTTCTCAGTTAAAACTAAAACCCAATTTTCCTATCAACTCTTCCCCAGTAAAAACCCAAAAAGCACCCAAAGTGAAATTTTATGTCACCGCTTTGGGGAGACTACAACCACAAGGAGAAATTACCTATTTATCTGCTCCCAATTCTATTAATGGTGTACGTGTAGAAAAGCTATTAGTGGAAGAGGGTAAGCAAGTACAAGCTGGGGAAACTTTAGCATATCTAGAGAATTATGAACGATCAAAGGCTGCAGTCAAACAGGCATTCAATAAATTATTAATTGTTAAATCAAGACTAGCGCAAGTTAAAGCGGGAGCAAAAGTAGGAGATGTGAATTCTCAAAAAGCAGTGGTGACCAGATTATACTCACAGTTAGAAGGTGAAGTGACCACACAAACAGCGACAATAAATCGTATTCAAGCTGAAGTGGAGAATGCTACCAAAGAGAGTGATCGCTATCAAAAACTATACCAAGATGGGGCAATTTCTGCTGCCATTTTAGATACCAAACTGCTACAATTGAAGACATCACAACAAAAGTTAATGGAAGCTAAAGCCACACTACAAAGCAGTAAGAATACTTTAGAGAATCAAATTCAAGAAGCTAAAGCCAGACTAGACAGTATTAAAGAGGTAAGAAATGTAGATGTAGCTTTAGCACAGAGCGAGGTTGAGAGTGCAGAAACTGCTATTCAGCAGGCAAAAGCAGATCATGATTTAACTTATATTAAATCACCCATAGATGCCAGAATTTTAAAAATTCATGCCAAAAATGGGGAAATTATAGGTATTTCTGGATTTGCAGAGCTAGGAAAAACTTCGCCAATGAATGTCATCGCTGAAGTTTATCAGACCGATATTCAAAAAGTGAAAATTGGACAAAAAGCGGTTATTACCAGTGGAGCATTTTCTGATAAAATACGAGCAACAGTGAAAGAGATTGGTTGGCAAGTTGACAAACAAAGCATCTTTAGTATTAACCCAAGTTCAGATACAGATCGGAGAATTGTTCATGTTAGATTAGTCATTGATTCTCCAGATGATAGCCAAAAAGTATATCGACTAACCAATTTACAGGTAGATGTTGCCATTGAAATTTAGTTTATGAATCTAAAAATTCCTTTAGCGTGGCTACAGTTAGCCCAGCAAAAACTACGTTTTGTTGTAGCTATAGCTGGGATTGCTTTTATCGTACTTTTAATGTTCATTCAACTGGGTTTTCAAGATGCACTATATTCCAGTGCAACAGCAGTACATCAAAATCTCAAGGGAGATTTATTTATAGTCAGTTCCCAATATAAATCTTTGACCTCAAATCAAAGTTTTTCTCGCAGTCGTTTATACCAAACTTTGGGATTTAATGGTGTAGAATCAGTCAATCCCATGTATTTACAATTTGCCAAGTTAAAAAACCCAGAAACTGGAGAAAAATACTCAATTTATGTAATTGGATTTGATCCGGCAAAATCTCTAATGAATATTCCAGAGGTTGAAGAGAATCTGGATAAACTAAAAATTCCTGATATGATGTTATTTGACAGAGATTCTCGCCCGGAATTTGGTCCGATCGCTAAAAGATTTGATCAAGGGAAAACAGAACAGACAATTGAGATTTTCTCTTTTGATTCTCTGCAGGGCTATCGAGTTAGAGTGGGGGGGTTATTTAGTTTAGGTCCCTCTTTTGGGGTAGATGGTAACTTGATTGTTAGTGACTCCACCTTCGTGAGAATTAATCCCCTACTTCGTCCTTCTGAAAAAATAGATGTTGGTATTATTAAACTAAAACCAGAAGCTGACCCAAATCAAGTTTTAAAAAACTTACGGGTTAATTTACCCAATGATGTGCAGATTTTTACCAAACAACAATTCATTGATTTTGAAAAGCAATATTGGGCAGCAAGAACACCCATTGGATTTATTCTCAATTTGATGTTAACTATGGCTTCGGTAGTAGGTGTGGTGATTGTCTATCAGATTCTCTATAGTAATATTGCCACCCAATTTATCGCCTATGCCACATTAAAAGCCATTGGCTACGCTAATGGTTATTTATTGAATGTGGTTTTTCAACAAGCCCTGATATTGGCATTACTAGCATATATACCTGGATTTTTAATTTCTGTGGGTCTATATGATTTTGCAATGAAAGCTACCCAATTACCAATTCTCATGACCTCTAATAATGCCATAATTGTTTTAATTTCTACAGTGTTAATTTCCATGACATCAGGAGCATTGGCAATTAACAAACTCCGATCTGCTGACCCTGCGGATATTTTCTAACTTATGACTAACTGATTTGGAAAATTTAATTTCCAATAATTCTCCTAACTCCCATAATATTAAATCCTACCAGATCAATATGATGAATCTCAATAACAAAACCATTCTCATTACAGGTACAGATGAATTTATTGGCTCCCGTGCAGCAGAATTAGCAGTAGGTCAGGGTTTGAAGGTAAGAGCTTTACAAGCTGACCCATTTTTAGATAAAACTTCAGGTGAAAGTTTGGAAAAATTGGGAGTAGAGATTATAATTGGTAGCATTAATGATCCAGGGATAGCTACAAAAGTTTGCCAGGGAGTAGATATAGTTTTACATACTAGTCAACTGACGGAGGAGGGGGGAGACATAAAAAAGTTCCGAGAAATTAATGTTGGGGGAACTTGTAATATTGCCCAAGCAGCAAAGCAGGCAAAAGTGAAAACATTTATACACCTTTCCAGTGCTTTAGTTTATGGATTCAATTACACCCCTAATGTGGCAGAAACGGAAACATTATCTGGGGATAATAATCCTTATTGTCAAACTAAAATAGAAGCAGAAATAGAGATTTTAAAACTTAACTCACCTCCGGATTTTGGGGTGACTATTATTCGTGCAGGAGATGTGTATGGACCAGGTAGTGTTCCTTGGATTGTTCGCCCAGTCCTGATGATGAGACAAAAGTTATTTGCCTATCCCAATGATGGTAAGGGAGTGATGAATCACCTATATGTTGATAACTTAATTGATGCCATATTTTTAGCAATGGCACAACAAACCTATGGAGAAGTTTTTAATATTACAGATGGGGAAAATACTTCATGGAAAGAATATTTTACCCACCTAGCAGCTATGGAAGGTTTACCTATTCCTATGTCTCTTCCTAAAGAAGAAATGAGGTTATTTTTAAAGGTACGTAATCAGGGACAAAAATTGTTTAGAAAGAAGGTGGATATTCTCCCAGAATCTGTTGATTTTATGAGCCGTCCATATTCTTATTCAATTGCTAAGGCTAGGAGTATATTGAACTATCAACCAAAAATTAGTCTGGAAGTAGGTATGAATAATACCCATCAATGGTTACAGACAACTGATATTCAAAAACTTATTAAATAAGGATTCAAGCAGTTAACTAACTAATATCATTCAGGAGTTTATTTCAACAATGTCTAAGATTTTCAGAATTTCTCATTTACTGGTAACCACCCTATTAAGTTTGAGTTTTCCTCATCCAGTAGGAGCAACACCTGGAACAATATTGCAAATAAATCCTCCAGTATCAACCCCATCAACCACAGAACTGACCGTAATAGTGAACGGAATACTTAACAAAACTGGTGATATTTGTCTAAGAGTTTATAACTCAGAAGTTGGCTTCCTTACGAATGGTTCTAGTGAAGTGAAAAGTGGCTGTACAAAAATTACTGGTAGTTCTGTAAAAACCGTATTCTCTGGATTAAAACCGGGAACCTATGCAGTAGCAGTAATGGACGATCAAAATGGAGATAGAAAACTGAACAAGGACTTTTTTGGCATTCCCACAGAAGGATTTGGTATTTCTCGAGATCCCATAGTTTCCATGCGAACTGGTATGCCAAAATTTCGTCGCGCTAGTTTTAAAATGACCCAGAATACCACCATTGATATTACTATGAAATATTCTTTAGATCCCTAAGTAATAAATAGTCATGGGGATGTGGGGATAGTAAATGACGAATTCTAATTTTTTTCCTTTTATCACCGGTACTAAGTGGTAACCTAATCATGTCAGACCTGACTAAATTTTTATCTGAGTCCCTGATGGTTTGGTTAATCATTCAAGTAGGTTTAACTCTAATATTTTTATGGTATCTAGAAACCTACAAACAACCATCGGATAGTGAACTACCAAAAACGGCAGTAATTTTATGTTTACGTGGGGCTGATCCTTTTTTACCTCACTGCGTGCGATCGCTATTGAATCAAAACTATCCCGAGTATGACCTGAAGTTAATTATAGATAGTAGGGAAGATCCAGCGTTTAAAATTGTTCAAGAAGTAATCAATGAAACAGGGGCAAAAAATATTGAAGTTAGCATTTTGAAGACAGTGCGTCATAACTGTAGTCTTAAATGTAGTGCTTTAATACAGGGGGTTTCAGATTTAGATGAATCATATCAGGTAGTGGCATTAGTAGATGCTGACACCATAGTTCATAGTAACTGGTTAAAAGAATTGGTCATTCCGCTGATGGATGGAACAACAGGAGTAACCACAGGAAACCGGTGGTATGTACCCACAGGAAAATATTGGGGTTCCCTAGTACGTTACACAGGGAATATTTCTACCGTCATACAAATGTTTCTGTTTCAAATTCCTTGGGGTGGTAGTTTAGCAATCAAAAAAAGCGTTATTCAAGAAACCCAACTAATAGAGAAGTGGGGACAAGTACTTGGTGATGACATACCAATGCATAAAATCCTCCAAAAACAGGGATGGAAAATTAAATTTATTCCTTCTGCGCTAATTATCAACCGAGAAGAAATTAACTTATCTGAGTTACTTCCCTCTCTACAACGTCTAATACTTTGTTCTCGACTTTATCACCCCAAGTGGTTAGCATTAATCTGTGAAGCTGTTTCTAGCATAGTTTTTCCTGGGCTGACACTTTTATTAACTCTAGGAATGTTACTAGTAACTGAAGGAGAAAAAGTATTGTCTTTACTGCAATCCTATAGCCTTTATATCCTGGGACTGCTCCTGCTGATTTTAGTCACACAGAGGAGGGTTGAAAAAATAATTTATCAGCAGCAACAACCAATTACTGAAATTTCACTAACCACCATTATTAAAATGTTGATTGCCATTCCTTTAACCCAGTTAGTTTATGGTTTAGCAATCCTATCTTCCATATCCACATCAACCCTAACCTGGCGTGGAATCACTTATAAAATCAATGATAAGGGAAATATTAACTTAGTTGCATATCATCCTTATCAATGGTTAGATCAACCGACCGATCCAAAAATGTCTCTCTAATTTTATTGATTTTCTTATTTCTAGTATCCTTGTTGGGTAATTGTGTTAATTATCCGCTGGATTAACTGAGGTCTGTCAATGCGTAAATCCTAATTAATTCAACTTTCTTACCCAAACAGAGGAATTGAACATGGAAAAGAAACCCTTGCGTATTGCCTTATTCACCGGTTTATATGCTCCTTTTTTAACGGGAGTATCTGTTGCTGTACACCAGCGCGTTCATTGGTTACTAGAACAAGGACATGAAGTTTTTCTGATTCATCCACAAATTAATAAGCAATATAGTCAACAAGTTGGCAATCGTCCCATGTTAGGATTATCAGAACTGCAAATTTTTTCTAACTTCTCTTCCTATGCTTTTCCTACCCAACCACTAATTTTTTATAAATCCCTACCACAACCTTTAAATTATCGTCATTGGAACGATACTAAACTTTTAGAAAACTTTCAACCTGATATTATTGTTGTGGAGGAAGCAGCCCAGATGAGAGGGCTATATTCTATTTTTCTACAAGGTTATGGTAGAGCAGTAGGAGTTGACTATGCCAAACGTACTAAAACCCCTATTATCTCCGTTTTTCACACGGATATAGTTGCCTATATTAAATACTATTTAGGCGACATTTTATTCAGACTAACGAGTCCGATAATTCCTCTACTAGTCAGACAATTTAGCGATCAATATACCCTCAACATATTTCCTTCTAGAGAGCAACTGAAAAAGTACCAAAAACTGCAATGCCAAAGATGTGAATATGTCCCTTACCAGGGAATTAACTGTGAAAAATTTCATCCTCGTAACATTTGTCATGACCCAATCCCCAATGATAAAAGACCAACTATTTTATTTGTAGGACGGATCACTGCTGAAAAGAATGTGACTCAAATTTTAGAAGCCTATCCCTTAATTGCAGCTAAAATTCCCGATGTACATTTAGTCATAGTTGGTAGTGGTCCCTTAGATCAAGAAATTCGCCATCGCGCCCAAAAATTTGCTGATGGTGTGACAATTTGGGGTGAATCTCATGGCACAGAACTTTTAGGATGGTTTGCTAGAGCAGATGTTTTTATTAACCCGTCAGTTACAGAAAACTTCTGCACTACTAATAACGAAGCTTTAGCTTCTGGAACACCAGTAGTAGCAGTTATGGCTCCCTCTACTGCTGAACAAGTAATTATTGGTTATAATGGACTACTTGCACAACCTAATAATCCCAAAGATTTTGCCGACAAAATAGTAACAATCCTGCAAAATCCCGATCTTAAAAATCAATTGTCTAGGCAAGCTCGCCCCTCAATTTTACAATTTGATTGGTCAAATTGCAGTCAAAAATTTGAGGATAAATTATATGAGTTAGTAAATGTAAATGAGATGGAATTCTTCTAAGTGGGTGAGTGGAATTAGATATAAGATCAACGTAGGTTGGGTTGAAGTATGAAACCCAACACCACGTCCTACAAATAATTGTGCCTCCCTACTTAGTTGGGGAAGGTATGGTAGTAGGGTGATCAGGGGTTTCCTGTAAGAAATCTAGATCACTCTATTAAATCAAATGGAAATCAAACAGCAGAAATGTCAATTAACCAACGTACTGTCTGGGGGAAAATAATGACAATTAACAACACAATAAACTGTAAGACCATAAAAGGAATAGCACTTTTGTGAATATCAAAAGTGCTAACTTCTTTAGGTGCAACACTTTGTAGATAAAACAAAGAAAATCCCACAGGTGGAGAAATAAAGGCCGTTTGTAAATTAATTGCCATCACCACACCAAACCATACCATATCAATATTTAAAGCTTGAGCTGCAGGTACAAATAAAGGCATGGCAATAAAGCAAATTTCCATGAACTCCAGAAAAACTCCCAGGGCAAAAATTGCCAAGTTACTGACAATTAAAAATCCCCAATAACCTCCGGGTAAACCTGTCAAAAGTTCAGTAATTAAAGTTTTACCCCCCAGAGCATCAAATACTAAACTAAACATGGATGAAGCAAATAAAATCATCACCACTAAAGCGGTAATAACTGCCGTGGAGTGAGCAGAATCACGAACTAATTGAGGTGTTAACCGTTTATTGAAAGCGGCCAGCAAAGAAGCACCAACAGCACCAACAGCACCAGCTTCTGTAGGCGTAGCAATGCCAAAGAAAATACTCCCTAAAACAGCAAAAATCAATAAAATTGGGGGGATAACAGCCTTGATGACTTTTTTGAGTAACTTAGTACCTGTAAGAATTTCCACATTAGCAGGAATATTCGGAACTTTGTCTGGCTGAAAAAAAGCTAGTGCCAGAATATAGAGAATATAAGAACCAGATAACATTAAACCTGGAATTAAAGCCCCTAAAAATAAATCTCCTACCGACACACCAATTTGGTCACTGAGAATTACGAGTACTAAACTGGGGGGAATTAGCTGGGCCAAAGTACCCGATGCAATAATTACTCCAGCAGCTAGTTTCTTATCATAACCATAGCGAATCATCACCGGTAAGGATAACATTCCCATGACAATTACTGTAGCAGCTACAACTCCTGTCGTCGCTGCTAGAATAGTTCCTACTAAGACAACTGCTAGGGCTAAACCACCTCGTATACGACTGAATAAAATACCTACAGTTTCTAATAATTCCTCGGCTAAACCTGACTTTTCTAAAATAGCACCTAGAAACACAAAAAAGGGAATAGCCAGGAGGGTGAAATTGGACATGGTGCCAAACCAAATATTTGGCAATGATAACAAACGTGCAGGGTTAAAAGCTCCGACTGTCATACCAATGATACCAAAAACAACTGCTGTTCCTGCAAAGGAAAAGGCAACCGGGTATCCAGTCATTAAAATTATAAAAAAGCCCAGAAACATCAAAATAGATAACCATTCAAAACCCATAAATCACCTGATAAATTACTAACACTTTAAGAATTATTGAAGATTGACTATTCAATTTTGATATTTTCTGAAGTTTCTAGTCGAACTTTTTCTGATACCTGTTCATAGCCTAGGAGTATGGCCAAATATTTAATGGCTTGAGAAATACTCTGTAAAAGGAGAAACAATAATCCCAGGGGAAGCATAGTTTTAATGGGTGCGCGAGGTAACCCATTAGCATCGGAAGAAACTTCCCAACTTCCCCAATTACCATCACTTAATCTCCCCCAGGACTGTAAGACCGGATTAAATGTGACCCAAATACCAATTAAACAGAAGGGAATTAAAAATAATACTGTTCCCCAAAAATCAATCAATGCTCTTTTCTTCTCATTCATATTAGTATACAAAAAATCTACTCGAACATTGTCTCCATGACGTAAAATATAGGCAAAGCCAAGTAAAAATGTCATAGAAAATAAATACCATTGCAGTTCTAAAAGCGCGTTCGAAGATAATTGTACTCCTAAAAAGCGTCCTAAATAGCGAGCAAACACGTTAAAAAAACCCACTCCAATGGTGATTAAAACCAGCCAATTGCAAAACCATCCCAATTTATCCGTATATTTATCAATAAACTCGGAAATCCTTAATAATCTGCTAATAAATAGCCATTTTCTGGATTCGTGCATCATGATTTCACTCACAAATAATTTCCCCACACTACACTAAACTAGGACTGATAGAAGATATTATAGAAATTTCGTTATACTTCTTTATACTTATTTTTAATTATTCATATTTTTTCCCTAAACAATATGGTAGAGTGTGGTGGTATTTTCAGCTCAATGGCAAATACTTTTTAAAAATTATCCAAGTCAGGTTTTATTTATGAAACGTCGAGACCTTGTTACGAGATTATCTCAAAGTGCCATTGGCGCTACAGGGGTAGCAATTGTTGGAGGTTGTCAAAAAGCTCAAAACCAAGAAGCAAGTGGATTTAATACAGATAAACTACCAACGGTAAAGTGGCAAATGGCCACCAGTTGGCCTTTGTCCTTAGAAATTATTTTTGGTGGAGCACAGGTTTTAGCTGATAGGGTAAAAGCCCTTACTAATGGGAAATTTATCATAGAACCTCGTCCCGCTGGAGACATAGCTCCTGGTTTGGAAGTGTTGAATGTGGTTTCCCAGGGTGCGGTACAGTCAGGACATACGGGATCCTACTACTATATTGGCAAAACCCCAGCCCTAGCTTTTGGTACATCAGTACCTTTTGGATTGAATGCACAACAGCAAAATGCCTGGTTATACGAAGGTGGCGGTCTAGCTAAATTACAAGAGCTTTACGCCCGTAAATTCAATGTCATTCAATTTCCTGCTGGTAACACAGGTACACAGATGGGGGGGTGGTTTCGCCGAGAAATCAAAACCATTAATGATCTAAAAGGATTGAAAATGCGTATTCCTGGTTTAGGTGGACAGGTAATGGCTAAACTGGGGGTGACAGTACAAAATGTTCCTGGGGGGGAGATATTTCAGGCATTACAAACTGGTGCTATTGATGCTGCTGAGTGGGTAGGACCCTACGACGACGAGAAGTTGGGTTTAAATAAAGTTGCTAAGTATTACTATTATCCCGGTTGGTGGGAACCAGGTCCAACTTTAGAAGTGCAAATTAATTTAGATGAGTGGAAGAAATTACCACCTCAATATCAAGCAGCTTTAGAAACCGCAGCATATCAATCCAACCTAACAATGTTGGCTCGTTACGATGCCAAAAATAATCAAGCACTAGAAAGATTGTTAAAGGGTGGTACGGAGGTTCGTGCTTACAGTCAGGAGATTTTAGCAGTTGCGGAAAAAGAATCTTTTGCCCTGTATGATGAATTTGCTGCCAAAGATGCGGATTTCAAGGCCATTTATGACGAGTGGAAGCCTTTTAGGGATCGAGTTTATGCTTGGAACAATTTAAATGAGGGCAGTTTTAGTCGTTATGTTTATAGTAAGCTTAAAAGCTAATCAACAGTAATTAGTGTTAAGATATGCACGATATTTTCTTTCATCTTTCGGTAGCTTTGCCGGAAGCTATGATACAATCGTGCTTTCTGGCTTACCAGAATTGACCGATGGGATGGTTAATCAATTTTAATCCTTTTGATTAGCTGTAAAATTGCACAAGTCTGGATTATGCCACAATAGCGAAAAAAAACATTAGGAGTTTTATTTGTGGAGTCCAAAACATTATACGACCCAGCAGCAATTGAAGAAAAATGGCAACAGTTATGGTCAGAACTAGGTTTGGATAAAACACCTCAAGACAAAAACCAACCAAAATTCTACGCCCTTTCTATGTTCCCCTACCCTTCAGGTAGCTTGCATATGGGTCATGTGCGTAACTACACGATTACAGATGTGATCGCTCGCCTGAAAAGAATGCAAGGGTATCGTGTATTACATCCAATGGGTTGGGATGCCTTTGGATTGCCAGCAGAAAATGCAGCTATTGATAGGGGTGTTCCTCCAGCGAAGTGGACATACCAAAATATTGACCAGATGAGACAACAATTAAAACGTCTGGGTTTATCCTTAGACTGGGAAGCTGAAGTTGCTACTTGCTCATCCGATTATTATCGCTGGACACAATGGATTTTTCTGCAATTTTTAGCAGCTGGTTTAGCCTATCAAAAAGAGGCGGCTGTTAATTGGGATCCTATAGACCAAACTGTATTAGCTAATGAACAAGTAGATGCTGAAGGAAGATCTTGGCGTAGTGGTGCGATCGTAGAACGTAAGATGTTGCGTCAATGGTTTCTCAAAATTACAGCCTATGCGGAGGAACTATTAAATGATCTAGAACATTTACCCGGTTGGCCCGAACGGGTAAAGATAATGCAGGCCAACTGGATTGGCAAATCTACAGGTGCATATTTAGAATTTCCTATTGTGGGGTTAAGGGAAAAAATTGGTGTTTATACCACTCGTCCCGATACGGTTTATGGAGTGAGTTATATTGTATTAGCTCCCGAGCACCCCTTAACTAAAATGGTAACCAATGCGGAACAAAAAGCAGCGGTGGAAGCGTTTATTGCAGAAGTAAGTAGTCAAAGTGAGTTAGAAAGGACTGCAGAGGACAAACCTAAGCGGGGTATTCCTACTGGTGGGAAGGCTATCAACCCTTTCACCCAACAGGAAGTACCCATCTGGATTGCCGACTACGTACTTTATGAGTATGGGACTGGTGCGGTGATGGGTGTACCTGCTCATGATGCACGGGATTTCAAATTTGCCCGGGAGCAAAATTTAGAGATTAAGGTAGTAATTGTACCAGAAATTGGTAATCAGGAAACCCTAACTAAAGCCTATACAGAAGGGGGAGTTTTAGTTAACTCCGGTCAGTTTAATGGCATGAATTCAGCAGACGGCAAAAAGGCAATTATTGAATATGCTCAAGAGCAGGGTTTTGGTAGCCAGAAAGTTCAATATCGCCTACGAGATTGGTTAATTTCTCGTCAACGTTATTGGGGTGCGCCTATTCCAGTGATTCATTGTCCTGAATGTGGTATGGTTCCAGTACCAGAAGCGGATTTACCCGTAGAATTACCAGAAGAAGTGGAATTTACCGGTCGTGGTGGATCGCCCTTAGCTCAGTTAGAAAGTTGGTTGAATGTACCCTGTCCTAATTGTGGTACTCCAGCCAAAAGAGAGACGGACACTATGGATACTTTTATCGATTCTTCTTGGTATTTCTTACGTTATACTGATGCCAAAAATGCTCAACAAATTTTTGATAGCAGTCGGGTAAATGATTGGATGCCAGTGGATCAATATGTGGGTGGTATTGAGCATGCCATTTTGCATTTGTTGTATTCTCGTTTCTTCACCAAGGTGTTAAGAGATAGGGGTTTATTGAATTTTGATGAACCATTTCAAAGGTTATTAACCCAGGGAATGGTACAGGGTTTAACATATATGAACCCCAACAAAAGTGGTAAAGACAAATGGGTTCCTTCCCATTTAGTTGATGCTAATCATCCTGTGGATCCTCAAACAAGGGAACCTTTACAACGTGTTTATGCAACCATGTCTAAATCAAAAGGTAATGGGGTAGCACCAGAAGACGTAATTTCTAAGTATGGTGTTGACACAGCGCGGATGTTTATTTTATTCAAAGCACCACCTGAGAAAGATTTGGAATGGGATGAAGCTGATGTTGAAGGACAATTTCGATTTTTAAATCGTGTTTGGAGATTGGTGAATGATTATGCCAATATGGGAGTCTGTGGAAAAAAAGTTGATTTAGAGAAATTGACAAAGGAAGAGAAAGATTTAAGAAGGACAACTCACTTAGCTATTAAAGCAATTACGGAAGATGTAGAAGACGAATATCAGTTTAACACAGCAATTTCAGAACTCATGAAATTGAGCAATGCTCTCACTGATGGAAAATGTCATAATTCACCAATTTATGCAGAAGGGATTAAAAATTTAGTGATTATGTTAGCTCCTTTTGCACCCCATATTGCTGATGAGTTATGGAGTTCACTGGGGAATAAGGGTTCAGTACATCAGCAAGGTTGGCCAAGTTTTGACCCAGGAGCTTTGATAGCTGATGAAATTACCCTAGTAATTCAAATTATGGGGAAAACCCGTGGTGCAATTCAAGTTCCTTCCCAAATAGATAAAATGGCCTTGGAAAAATATGCGCGGGAATCAGAGGTGGCAAAACGTTATATTGAGGGGAAAGAAGTCAAAAAGGTCATTGTTGTTCCCGGTAAGCTGGTGAATTTTGTCCTAGACCAGAAGGAATAGCTGGGGTCACCTTTTAATTGGGTGGGTGGAATTAAACATAATATGAACGTAGGTTGGGTTGAAGTATGAAACCCAACACCTGCATGGGTTAAGCCACCACTAACCCATCCTACAAATAATTGTGCCTCCCTACTTAATTGGGAAAATAGTCAGCATCTAGGATTTGTTCTGGGGTAAAGGGACATTCACAGGGAAAAGTGTTATGGGAAAGATTAGTTTCATTAACAGTGGCCCGAACAGCTTTTTGATAACAATTGGACAAAATTGTTTGCAAGTAAGGTTTTAAACTGGGACTATCTTTCAGAATTAATTCCAATTGTTCTCTTTGTTCATCAATAGTATTCAACCAGCTAGAAGTTCTTTTTTGGGGCTGATATTTCCATTTTAATAGGTGCAAGACTAATATTTTCAAACGACTGAACGTTTCCCGTTTTTCACTATTCCCCATGGATTTGATTTCTTCGATTAAGTTTTCTCGGTCTAGGTTGGTTAGGTCTCCATTTTGAAGGGAATTGATAGTTTGTTCTATCCAAAGATGAAAGTCTTTTTCATAGAGGGTTTGAATAGTCATTTATAATCCTTTTTCGTCCTTACACTTAGTAATTTGTACGCTGATTCTACCACTAAAGTCAGGAATAGGTGCTGTAGGTTTAATAACCGTAACTTGCACCTGACTAATCATATCATTGTACTCAAGAATCTCATGAGCAATAGCTCCCGCTAAACGCTCCAACAAATCAAAACTAGACGCTTTTACCAAATTTTGTACCAAATCAATCACACTGCGGTAGTCCACAGTATGATGTATATTATCAGTAACCGCAGCTTGGGAAAGATCCATCCACAATTTTAAATCCACCTCAAACCATTGTCCTAAAATCTTTTCTTCTGGTAAGTACCCAATATAGCCATAACTGCGAATACCTGTTAAATTAATACAGTCCATAAAAATCTTCCGGTTCTAGAATTCCTTTAATGCACTTGGTTTTTAAAAATGTCAATCAGTTGTGGTCCTATGTGGTAGTCTCCACCCTAAAGCATTTGGGGTTAGATTTTGCTGTTTTATGTCCTGGTTCCCGTTCCACTCCCTTAACTTTGGCATTTTGTCAAGAAGGATCAGATATTGAACCTATGCCAATTCTGGACGAACGTTCAGGGGCTTTTTTTGCCCTGGGAAGGGCGAAAGCTACGAGAAAACCCGTAGTGCTAGTGTGCACTTCTGGAACAGCGGGGGCAAATTTTTACCCTGCAGTAATCGAAGCCAAGGAAAGTTGTGTACCCCTGTTACTCCTAACTGCTGATAGACCACCAGAATTACGAGATTGTCATTCTGGACAAACTATTGACCAGGTCAAATTATATGGTAATTATCCCAATTGGCAAACGGAGTTAGCAACTCCCCTTGCTGAAATACAAATGTTAGGTTATTTGCGACAAACCATAATTCATGCTTGGAAACGTTGTCAGTTTCCTAGGGGAGGAGTTGTACACTTGAATATACCCTTTCGTGATCCTCTTGCACCAGTTGCTGATGGAACTGATTTTATATTGGACACAGAAGAATTTTTCAGGGGAATCATTCCCACCCCCTTACCAACTGTCAATTACCCATTACCCTTAGAATGGAAAAAATATGAACGGGGTATTATTATTGCAGGAGTAGCACAACCTCAAGACCCGGAAAAATATTGTCAGGCCATTTCTTGTCTTTCTCGAACCTTACAATGGCCAGTTCTCGCAGAAGGACTTTCTCCGGTGAGGAATTACGCGGATTTATGTCCTTATTTAATTTCCACATACGATCTGATTTTACGTAATCCACAACTGCGTCAGGAATTAACTCCACAAATAATAATTCAAATTGGGGAAATGCCCACTAGCAAAGAATTACGCCATTGGTTAGTGGATGTCAATGCTCAGCGTTTTGTCATTGATAATTCTTTTGAAAATATAGACCCCCTGCATGGAAAAACGGTACACCTGAAAATATCTGTAGAGGATTTAGACTTTGGGGGAGTGTGGCATAGCATGGCGAGTTTATGTTCACAACAGTATTTACAACAATGGTGTGCCATGGAAGCAGCAGTGAGAAAAAATATTGATGATATGTTTTTAAAAACTGAAGAGTTAACCGAAAGTAAAGCTGCTTGGTTGATTTCTCAGCTACTCCCAGAAAACACTCCATTATTTATTGCTAATAGTATGCCAGTACGGGATGTAGAATTCTTTTGGAAACCCAACAGTTTAAGAATCAAACCCTACTTTAATCGAGGTGCTAATGGTATTGACGGTAGTCTTTCCACCGCTTTGGGAATAGTCCATCAACATCACACAAGTCTTGGTGGTGTAATGCTCACAGGAGACCTAGCTCTATTACATGACACCAATGGTTTTTTGCTCAGAAATAAGTTCCTAGGACATTTGACCATCGTGTTAATCAATAATAATGGTGGTGGTATTTTTGAAATGTTGCCCATTGCCAATTTTGATCCGCCCTTTGAAGATTTTTTTGCCACCCCCCAAAATATTAACTTTGCCGATTTGTGTGTTACCTATGGTGTTGACTATGAACTAATTAGTTCTTGGCATCAGTTAGAAGAAAGATTGAGAATTTTGCCCAGTCAGGGAATTAGGGTTTTAGAAATTCCCACCAACAGAAAAAGGGATGCTCAATGGAGAAAGCAGTGTTTAGGAAAAATGTCCTTGCTTTAGTATTTATCTTTCATTCCCCGAATTTTAGCGAAGGTTTGTATGGGGTCACTACTGTTGACAGCTAATTGTAATGAGGGTTGATCCCAACGTAAAAAGGGATTTGTTAATTTTTCTGTACCCAGGAGAGAGGGAACTGTAGGTTGCTGAAGTTGACGAAGAGCTGTTACTTCTGTCAAACGTTTTTGTAATTCTTGGTTTTCACTATCTACTGTTAGCGCAAAGCGTAGGTTATTCCAGGTGTACTCATGGGCGCACCAAACCCGGGTGTTATCAGGTAAAGCTCTCAGTTGAGTCAAAGACTCCACCATTTGTGCTGGTGTACCTTCAAATAGACGACCACAACCACCAGCAAAAAGAGTGTCACCACAAAATAACTCTCCTGTGTCACCGGGTGTGACAGGGGGGAAATAATAGGCAATATGAGCACGAGTATGACCAGGTATAAATAATACTATTGCCTGGCGATCGCCAAATTTAACAATATCATTTGCTTGTAGGAACACCTGCTGTCCAGGAATTCTTCCTCGGTCTTGAATACCAGCATATATGGTCACCTGGGGAAATTTTTCAATTAATTTCTGATTACCTCCCACATGGTCATGATGATGATGGGTATTAAAAATAGCGACCAAATTGCATTGTAATTCTGTAAGTTTTTCCATAACCGGTTCTGGTTGAGCGGGATCGACAACAGCAGCAATATTATGATATGAATCGTATAGGAGAAATATATAGTTATCAGACAGTGCTGATAATTGAATGATTTGCATTATTTTTACCTCATTTATATAAATAAAAATTATCAAATCTCTCTACTTTAAGAAGAGAGATTTAACAAAGATTCTTGAGTAAGTGGGTGAGTGGAATTAAACATAAGATGAACGTAGGTTGGGTTGAGGAACGAAACCCAACGCCCCCACGGGTTACCCTACCACTAAGCCATCCTACAAATAATTGTGCCTCCCTACTTACCTTCAAGACCAAGAATCTAAATCAAGAGATTGCATCCCACGATTACTAACAAACTCTAGTAAACTACCCAGTTGGAACCAGACAAACAAACAAGTTGCCAGACTCAATGGTAGACCTATACCCAAAGCGAGGGGGGAGGGAAAACCAAATATTTCCAATCCAGAAGACATAAATAAACAAACGCCCCCTGTAATTCCTATAAATGGCAATAACAATTGTTTTAAAGAACCGGATGATTTAATGGGTTCTATCTGATTAGCTGGCCACTTCTGCACAATTACCTTTAAGGTACCAGACAAAGCAAAACCAGAAGTTAATGCGGCCAGAAAACCTACCAGTAGTAAAATATAAGGTGGTTGAAGAGGATAGTAATACATGAAAACTCCTGATTTTAAAAAACTAACCAACAAAAACAAAATAGGCTATTATTCAGCTATAACAGAGGAAAGAAAAGAACCTGCTCTGGGTAAAATAGCTGCTACACTTTCCCGAGAGAACTCGGTCAACATATTGAGAGCTACGTTGAGTAAACGATTGGGGGGTAAATCATCTTTGACTAACTCCCATAATCTTTGTACCTCATCAGTATGCAAACGGTCGTCTTCAGTCAACGCTAAAACCAATTGACGACGCAAGAATTTACCCTCTTCAGAAAGTAAATACTGTAAACCCATTTTCGCCGTGGGAACCATATCAAACTCCCCATCTGTACGAGCAATGGAAATCAAATTTTCCAACCTTTGCCATTGGAACTTACCATTTTTAAATAGCACGTTCAATAACCGTCTTCTTAACGCAGGTGATTCACCAGTGAGTAGACGACGTGCTATGTATGGATAGCCAACCTCCACAATTTTAAAATTGCGGTTAAGACTCAACGCAATCCCTTCCTGGGTTACCAGGGAGCGAATAATCAAAGCAAATTTGGCAGGAACTCGGAAGGGGTAATCATACATTAATTCCGAAAATTCATCGGTGATAGTTTTAAAGTTAAAATCCCCAACATTCTTACCAATGGCATTCCCTAAAACCGCTTCTAACGCTGGAATAATAGGACTAATATTTGTCCCGGGGGCTAAAAAACCCAAACTGACAAAATCTTCCGCTAGATCGGCGTAATCCTTATTCACAAGATGCACCAGCGCATCCACTAAAGTTTCCTTAGTAGTTTCCTCCAACTGATCCATCATGCCAAAGTCAATGTAAGCCATGCGACCATCATCCACCGCAAACAAATTACCCGGATGGGGATCCGCATGGAAAAAGCCATATTCTAATAGCTGTTGTAAACCAGAAGTAACCCCAATTTGAATCATACCTTCAGGATTTAAACCAGCTTGACGAATCCTTTCGGTATCCGTGAGTTTATAACCATTGATCCATTCCAGGGTTAAAACTCGATGACTACTATAACTCCAGTAAATAACTGGTACTTTTACCTGGGGGTTGTTGCGAAAATTGTGGGCGAATTTCTCTGCATTACGCCCTTCATTCATGTAGTCTATTTCTTCAAATAATTTGGTGCCAAATTCATCCACAATTAGTGTTAGGTCATGACCAAGATTGAGAGGTAACCAGGGACTTAACCAAGTAGCTGCCCATCGCATTAAGTACAGGTCTTTTGTGATGATTGGTCTCAGGTTAGGGCGTTGTACTTTTACAGCGATTTCTTCACCTGTCACTAAAGTTCCCCTATATACCTGACCCAAACTAGCTGCTGCTACTGGTTGGGGTGATAGTTTGGTAAATATCTCATCAATGGACCTATTGAGCTCAGTTTCTATAATACTTAGGGCTATATCGTGGTCAAACGGTGGTAACTGGTCTTGCAGTTTTACCAGTTCCTCCAAAAAGTCCTTACGGATTAAGTCTGGTCGAGTGGATAGAGCTTGACCAACTTTGATGAATGTTGGACCTAGGTTGGTTAACAGTTTTCGCAACTGGGTGGCTCTTTTTCCCCTATTTTGCTCAACCTGATTTCGCCATTCATCCCACTGAAGGCTGAATATAAAGACCGCAAAAGAAAATAGGATTCTCAACAGTCTTGCTAAAGCTAACCAGGGACGGTAACGATAATAACTTGCGATCGCTTCTGGATTGTACTGCTTTAATTGAGCAGGTTGGTAATGACCCACGTCTTTGCCTCTACAACTGGGAATTTGAGCTTTTATTTACTAACTGTTTACGTGGGTATATTGCCCCTTTTCATGGGATTTAGATATCCCATAAAATAATTGCCAATCACCCATTTCCAGGCAATATTAGCCATCATAGGGCGGTTTTTATTACCTAGGTTAGTTTATCTTTTTGTTAATTATACTTTATAAAACTACAAACTTTGGTCTGATAGCAAGGGTATTTTATCTTTTCTTAACTATTACCTGATTTTACCTTACGTGTAGACGTAGCCATCTGTTAAGAGCGATAAGCACCATAAACTAGCACAGGCACTCTTTTATATGCAGGTGTACCGCTATTTATATCAATTTCTGCTTTAAATAACAGATTTGCCTCTGGATAAAACATAAATGCCACGCCTTGACGAATTCTACCACAAATAACTTCAATGCTATTTAGTTCCCCCGCATTACCTTTAACTGTGACCCGATCATTTTCTTTGAATCCTGCTGCGGCAATATCCTCAGCATTCATCAAAATACAATGGCGATGGGGCATATTTCTATACTTATCTTCATCACGATATACCACGGTATTATGCTGACCATAACTGCGTCCAGTTCCCAGTATTAAAACAGTTCCCGGATGATTTTCTGGAACTCCAAAATAGGATTTATTTGGTAAAGATAATTGTGGTAGGGTTGTGACAAACATTTGTGCTTTACCATCGGGAGTATTAAATTTTGGTTCTGAAAAGACTCGCCCATCAATGGTAAATTCTTCTTGAGTTTGGTCAATCTGCCCAATTTTTTGATAACCGGGAATGGTTTTGGCGATAAGTTCTCTGATATAGATTGGATCTTGCAATTTACGCCAATTGATTGGACCTTCTTGATGGGAAATATGGGCAATTTCTGTAATTAACTCTACTTCTGAAATTAAATCAGACTCCCGGGAAGATAGATGTGTTCTACCTGCATCATTTAATCGCACAAAATTGTTTCCCGATTCCGTAGTGGTCTGGTGGGGATTTTCAAATCTGTTAAAAACTGGTAAGATTAGGGTCTTAACCTTTGCCAATCCATGAAAATGTCCTAGATTGGGTTTTGTCCCCACATAAAATATAGTTTCTATTTCAGATAATGCCTTTTTAGCCTGTTGTAAATCTGGATTAGCTGCATATAAATTGCCTCCCAAACAAAACAGGGTATCTACCCGACCTTTTTCTGCTGCTGTGATTAAATCACGGGTATGATAGCCAGGGGTATTATTGAGGGGTTTTCCCAGCAATTGGGATAGTGCTTCCCTAACTTCTTCCCGCAAGTTTACAGTTACACCCATAGAGCCAAATCCTTGAACATTGGAATGGCCCCGAATGGGCATTGTTCCCGCTCCGATTTTACCAGCATTACCTGTCATCAAGGCAGTATTTGCAATGCTGAATATGTTCTCGACTGCGTTCTTATGTTGGGTTATACCCATTGCCCAGGCAAAAACTACGTTTTTTGATTTACCAATTAAATAAGCTGCTGCACTAATTTCTTCCTGAGATAATCCGCAGGTTTTAGTAATTTCTTCCCAAGATGTGTGTTGGGCATAATCTAGGATTTCTTGCCAATTTTTTGTGTGAGATTGTAGGTAGTTATTTTGAATTAAATTTTGCTCAATTAGGGATTTTTGCAAACCAACAAATAGGGCAACATCACTACCAGGAATAGGCTGTAAATATAAAGTTGATATATCCGAACCACCAGTGAGTAGTAATTTGATGGGAAAAGCAGGAGAACCAAATTTGACCAAGCCAACTTCTATCTGGGGATTGATAATAATTATCTTACCTCCCCTGTCCCGTAATTTGATTAACTCGTTCATTAATCTTGGATGATTAGCAGGCGCATTAGATCCAACTAAAACTATGCAGTCACTGTGTTTTAAGCTCTCTAAACTGACCATGGAAGTGCCAGAACCAAAAACTTGCTTTAACCCCACGGTTGAAGGAGCGTGACACAAATCTGAACAGTCAGCTAAATTATTACTCCCCAGCGATCGCATGAATAATTGCAACAGGTAAGCTGCTTCGTTAGAAGAACGCCCAGAGCTGTAACTGGCAATTCTCTGTGGTGTGATACTGAAAGATTTTCGAGCAATTTGATAAACCTCTGACCAGCTGATAGGTTGATAGTGGGATGCTCCAGATCTGAGAATAAGTGGATAGGTTAATCTACCCAATTTGTCGCATTGTTGGGAAGTAAGTTGTTGTAATTCGTTAATAGTGTACTGCTCAAAAAATTCTAGTTTGATTCCCGGTTGCAATTCAGCAGCGATCGCCTCTACACTTTTAGCACAACGTTGTAAGTATTCTCCCGACTCATTAACAAATCCGCCTTTTTGTCCACCAGTTCCCCAGGCGCAGGATAAACAGGCACTTTTATGATTCAGGGTTTGCCATAATTTAGGTCCTTGGGGGGTGAGGGTTTTTTCTACCCAGTATTGAATTACAGGTATTCCTCCTCCGGAGGGAGATTTTGAATTTGCGGTTAAATCATCCATAAAATCTAACTCAATTTCTTGACCTAAGTACCTTATAGTATAGGACATTAAGTTGAATTCCGTTGACTAACAAGTAACTGCAAAAGAAGATTGTAGATAATATTAGGATTATGGCGAAATTCTCGCGCTGGGTTGTTTTTGGAGTGACTTTGCTTTTTTTAGCCAAAACTCTCCAAGACCATTGGTTGGAAGTGAACTCTCTGAGTCTAGTTACAATTAAGTGGAAAACTTTGATTCTAGCCACCATAGTGACATTACTTGCACACACTTGGGCGGGGTGGGTATGGACATGGATTCTGAAAGATTTAAATCAGTCTGTACCTACTGGTCTATTTATCCGAGTGTATTTAAAAACTAATGTCGCTAAATATTTGCCTGGAAATGTTTGGCATTATTATGGAAGAATACTAACAGCTAAAAATACCAATATTCCCACACTGGTAGCCACCTTGAGTGTCCTGTTAGAACCCCTACTCATGGCTACAGCAGCTTTATTTAATATTATTTTACTCCCTAATCAATTATTTCTTACCTTTAGGTACATTCCTCAAATTCTACAATTCATCAGTTTGTGTCTACTGCTAAGTGCCATGCACCCAGCAGTCCTAAATCCTGGGCTGGATATACTATATCAGATAAAAAGCAAAGTTAAGTTCCCTGGAAAAACCTCCCCTACAGTAAATTCCCCGATTCAGCCCATTAATAATTTAATTCTTGACCACTATCCCCTATTACCTCTGGTGGGTGAACTCATATTTGTATACTTACGGGGAACAGGGTTTATTTTAACTATTTCTGCTGTTAGTAATGTGGATATCAACCAAATCCCCATATTAATGGGTGCTTTTAGTCTGGCCTGGGTTTTGGGTCTAGTCATCCCCGGTGCTCCAGGTGGTATAGGTGTATTTGAAGCCACTGCTATTCTGGTTCTAGACGATGTTTTCCCACCTGCTATCCTAATTAGCGCGATCGCACTGTATCGTCTTATCAGCATTTTAGCGGAAACTATTGGTGCTGCTATTGGCTACTTACTCTAGTTTTTTGCTAAATTTGCCCATCTGGTGGTACTATGGTGCTGTTGCTAAATTCCTAAATCATGTCATATAAGTTACTTTTTGTCTGTCTTGGCAATATTTGTCGTTCTCCATCAGCGGAGAATATTATGAATTATCTAATCGATAAAGCAAATTTAAGTAATGAAATTCATTGCGATTCCGCTGGTACTTCCAACTATCACATTGGCAGTCCACCCGATAGAAGAATGAGCGCGGCCGCATCTGCTAAATTGGGTATTGACCTACTTGGAAAAGCCCGTCAGTTCCAAATATCTGACTTTGAGGATTTTGACTTGATTTTGGCTATGGATAAGGATAACTATCGAGATATTCTCTCTCTGGACTCTTCAGGAAGGTATCATCCCAAGGTTCGTCTTATGTGCGACTTTTGCTCTGAACACAGTTTCCAGGAAGTCCCTGATCCCTATTATGGAGGACCGGAGGGATTTAATCAAGTAATAGATTTACTTATGGATGCTTGTAATGGACTGTTAAAACATATAAAAAATCAATAATACTATTCCTCGAGCTAGTCTACTATACCATGCTTTATAGCAAATCTTACCAGTTCAGCTCTGTTATTACTAGAAGTTTTTCTCAATAAGCTACTGACATATTTCTCTACTGTACGTGGACTCAAATATAATTTACTGCCAATTTCTGCATTAGATAGCCCATGAGTCAACAACTCCAGAACCTCTCGTTCTCTGGTACTTATGGACATGAGTATGTGAGAGTCGGGATGGTTTAAAGTCTCAGTCCTAGGAATAGATGGGGAAACAGGTCTGGTTTTGTCATCAGGGGGAAAACTGCCACTGATCTGACTGGATAAACAATATTCCGATTGAATAATTTGCGATCGCTCTAACAAGTTACGAACAGCAGCGGATAACTCCTCTAGTTCAAAAGGCTTAGGTAAATATAAATCACATCCCGACTGATAACCGAGAATCCTCTCTTGAGTTTTGGTTCTAGCAGTCAAGAGAATAACAGGTAGCAAGCGAAACTCAATGTTTTGACGTACTCGACGGACCAACTCATAACCGTTCATTCGTGGCATAATAATGTCCGTCACCATCAAATCCAGGTGTTCTTGTTGTATAATAGATAGGGCGTTTTCACCATCATCAGCTGTCAGTACAGAATAACCACACAGTTCCAGATAATCACTAATCGAGAGACTAGTGCCAATGTCATCATCGACCACAAGGATTTTTAAGGGCATTAAAACCAGATCCCCAGTATTTTTATTACGGAATATTTAAAAATAATAATTGAACAGTAATATATATCTAAACTTACCACTTTTAGGAAATTAATGCCATTCTCGAGAAAGACGCTGTAATAGCATATTCAAAGATATAATTACTTTACGCCAACACCATTTGAAAATATAATGAAACATTATGTTATATTGGTGGTTTAAACTCATATTGGTCTTACCAGGCAAATTAGGCAAATGAAAATTAAAAAAATGACCATTATTTACACATATTTGTCTAAGTATATTTTGTTTACAGTACAAAAGTAAAATTTTCAATGAGTGACAAAAACGAAGGTTACAAGATTATTAGTGATAATAGACAAGCCCGTTATTTATATGAAATCCTAGAAACCTACGAAGCAGGAATTCAGCTCACTGGTACGGAAGTGAAATCAATACGAGCGGGTAAAGTCAACTTACAGGATGGTTATGCTTTGTTGCGTGATGGAGAAGCATGGCTAATAAACGCTCATATTTCCCCTTACACAGCCAGTGGACAATATTTCAATCATGAGCCCAGACGCACCCGAAAATTGCTTTTACACGGATTAGAAATTCGTAAGTTGATAGGTAAAGTGGAACAACAAGGTTTAACCTTGATTCCATTAAAAATGTACTTCAAAAGGGGCTGGGTAAAGATCAGCATTGGTTTATGCAGAGGGAAGAAAGTCCATGATAAACGGGAAGATTTAAAGCGTCGTCAAGATCAGCGTGATATTCAGCGGGCGATGAAGAATTACTAATTGTACTAATTGAGTGGATAGTTTTCCACCTTGTTTTTCTTATTGCCAATCTTGACTAGTATCGCACATAAATCCATGGGAAATCGCTTGTTCAAACTGGTAGGGACAAACTTGGGGAAAAGTTCTCAATGGTAGGTTAGTTTCTCGTAGAGCTAAATCAACTCCCCCTTCAAAAGCATCCTCCAAAGCGTAGGGGATACGGGATTCTAAGGTGGGATTACGTTGAAAATGACGATGGATAGCACGGCGCTGTTCTCTAATAGTTAGAAACCAACTGCGACAACGATTCTCCGGTTGGTATTCCCACTTGAGCAGGTGTCCCAACAAAACCGTAAGACGACTAACTAGTTCCCGATATTCCTGTCTTCCCAACCCTTCTAACTCCGTCTGCAAATTTTCCCAGTCCAGTTGAGATACTTGTCTTTGGGAAATTGCTCTGAGTTGCCATTGAATCCAACCATAAAAGTCTTGTTCGTATTTAGGAGGAACTTCAGAGTTCATAAGTAGTTATGCTCCGTCCTAATTTATTTCTCCACGGTTTTCGGTCAAGGGATTCCAGTAGCTAGCCACTATGGCCACCATTAACCACCAAAGAGTATTCACTTCTGGACGATACCATACAGTATCTACAGTACCATGACCTAGCATACCAAATATAGCCGCGATCGCTCCTATTAACCAAAGTCCATCCTGATTTCTCACCTTGAGAAACTGGCGCATTTGAACCAGTCCTGAGTTGATAATGACAATAATCAACCAGATAAAACAAGACAAACCAACAAAACCACTTTCTACAGCTGTTTCTAGGAAAATTGAATAGGCACTCAAAGCACTATAGCGGGGACGTTGGTAAAGGGGATAGATTTTATTAAAAGAATTATGTCCTGGACCAATACCAATAATTGGGCGATCGCGAATCATTTCCAAAACTGCATCCCAGACATTACGGCGAAAATTATTACTACTATCTTGACGGTCAGCAAAAATACTAACCAATCGCAATCTAACTGGCTCAACAAAAATTACTGCTAGCAGAAGAGCGCCGATAAAAGTTCCCAATATAATTGGCAATAACCAAGTGCGCCAAAATAGAGACAGTTGTACACTCCACCAATAAGCTAACAACACCATAGCAGCCAAAATAGCGATTAGCATACCAATCCAGCCACCGCGACTAAAAGTTAAAACCAAACAAGAAGCGTTTGCGGCTAACATAATTACAGCTAGAGACTTTCTAATCCAACCGTGCCAGGCGAAAATAGCCACTAAACTTAAAGCCACTGCGGGGATCAGATACCCAGCCAATAAGTTCGGATTACCTAGATAACTGTAGACCCTAGTGGTTTTAGATAGAGTTGATTCTGGATCAACCCAGGTAGCCAAGGCCTTAGCCCCGAAAAACCATTGTCGAATGCCATATACACTAACAAGGAGGGATACATGTAAGTACAGGGTAATTAACCAGGAGCGAACGCGGTGAATTCTCAGGGATCTAGCACACAGAGCAAAAAGTAGTAAATAGAGTGTTAAAGTTACCAAATCACTAAAAGCTGCCTTTTTGACAGGGGATAAGCCTGCTGAAACCACAGCAATAAACCAATAGAGCAGAACTACCAGATGAATTGGGGTAAAGGAAATTTTAGATAGATTAGTGTCATCTGATATAGTTAATATTAACCATAATGCTGCAGCTGCTAGTAGCAATATTCCAGTTAAAGTGCTAGACACAAAGGGTGACAATCCGTAAATTAGGCTGATTAAAGCAGCAGAGAGCATATCTCCCCATTGCATCAGCCAGCTGGTTTGGCGCCAAGGACTTACAATACCCACCAACCTATGTAGATAGCTAGTATTGACATATTCTTTTAGGGGTAAGGAGGATAGTGTAAATCTTTCCCAGAGTAAATTCATAAATGGTGATACCCACAAAATTAGGTTAAAACTGACGATCCCAAAGAAAATCTGTAATTTCTATGAATTTTGACATAGTGTCGCTTGCATAAACTAAAACTATGGTGGTAATAGTTCTAATTGTAATTATAGCTTTAGCTATAACACTAAACAATGCAAACTGACAGCAATTAACATCATTTTAACTACAGCAATGGAAGAACTCATCTCAAACACGGTAACATTGTCACGAATACAGTTTGCACTAACCGCAATATTCCACATGCTCTGGCCAGTGCTAACAACTGGTATGGCCATATACTTAGTGGTAATCGAGGGATTGTGGTTAAAAACTCACAACCTAGAATACTACCACCACGCCCGCTTCTGGTCTAAATTATATGTTCTCAACTTTGGCATTGGTGTTGCATCTGGGTTACCGATGGCATTCCAATTTGGTCTGAACTGGGCACCCTTCTCCGAGTCAGTGGGAGATTTTTTTGGTACCGTCCTGGGTTTTGAAGGCACAATGGCATTTATGCTAGAAGCTAGTTTCCTGGGCATTATGCTATTTGGCTGGGATCGAGTCCCACCAGTTATTCATTGGATATCCACCATTCTAGTGGCTTTTGGAGCTAATCTCTCCACCTTCTGGATTCTATCAGCAAATTCTTGGCTACAAACCCCAGCAGGCGGTGAATTTATCGCCGGTAAGTTTGTTGTTCAAGACTACTTCCAAGCGATCGCCAATCCATTTATGGTGAATAGTTTTCTCCATACATTCTTTGCCACTTTAGAAACCTCCTTGTTTGTGATTGGTGGTATTAGTGCCTGGTATATTATCAATCAACGTCGCACGGAATTCTTCCTCCGTTCCTTCAAAGTTATACTGGCGATCGCCATTGTAATTGCACCTCTACAAGTCTTTATAGGACACCTGAGTGCGGAACAAGTTTACCACTATCAACCGGCGAAACTTGCAGCAATGGAAGCTCAGTGGGAAACAGTTCCTGCGGGAGAACCTGCGGATTGGAGTCTGTTGGCTGTACCCAACAATAAAGTTGAGAAAAATGAGTGGGAAATCAAAGTTCCGGGGGCGTTGAGCTACCTATTAGAACTCAAATCTAAACTTGACCAACCGGTTAAGGGGCTCAAAGAATGGGAACCCAAAAATCGACCCCAAATGGTAGGACTGATCTACTATTCCTTCCGAATCATGGTAGGGATTGGACTATTTTTGGCTGGGTTAATGCTGATTACAGTTATACAATGGCTAAGTGGCAAACTATCCACCACAACCATCACCCAGCAAAAGTGGTTAATGAGAGCATGGATCTTTGCCGGTCCTCTGGGTTATATAGCGGTTGAAACCGGGTGGATTGTTCGTTGTGTAGGTAGACAGCCTTGGATTGTGTATGGGGAACTAAGAACCGTTGATGCTGCATCCCATATTCCCCCAGGAGAAGTTTTATTCTCTCTAGTAGGGTTGATGAGTATGTATGCGGTGTTTTTCGTTGCTGCCCTTTATTTTGGCAGTCGTATTATTCGTAAGGGACCCAACTTAGAATTACCAGCACCGCGTACAATAATTAAACCAGCTATTGATATTGAGCCTGCTCAACATGGAGTAGATCGTCGTCCAGCAGAAGCACAACAGTAAGAGGATAAGTTAGTAAGAAGGTATTTTATGGAACCATTAGAGCCGTTACAACACTTTTTGCCTCAAGTTTGGTTTTTCATTTTAGGTCTGTTTTTGTTCCTTTATATTTTATTAGATGGATTTGATTTAGGAGTTGGCATTCTATCCCTAACCGCTTCTAGCGAGGAACGTCGTAGTATTTTGATGACCAGTTTAGGTAATGTTTGGGATGCCAACGAAACTTGGTTGATTTTAATGGGGGGTTCTCTATTTGGAGCTTTTCCCTTGGCATACGCCACCATTTTAAACGCCCTCTATCTACCTGCGGTAGTAATGGTTGTAGGTTTAATTCTCAGAGCAGTTTCCTTTGAGTTTAGAGAAAACGCTGATAACAAATTAGTTTGGAATATTGCCTTTGGTGTAGGCAGTTTTCTGGCCGCCCTAGGACAAGGATTTGCCTTGGGAAGTGTTTTTGAGGGTATCAAGGTTGACCAAGCTGGACATTTTGCCGGTGGCGTTTGGGACTGGTTAACCTGGCGATCAGTAGTGGTTGCTCTAACTCTAATTCAAGGGTATGTTCTCATTGGATCTACTTATTTAATCTTGAAAACCACTGGAGATTTACAGAAAACTTACTACAAGACTGCCACCATAGCTACCTGGACAACTTTAGTGGGTGCACTATTTATTACTATTAGCACCCCTATAATTTCTGGGGAGGCACGAACCCAATTATTTGCAGCTCCCCTGATTTACATCTTTGGTTTAATACCCGTTTTGGGGATCCTATTCATAGGATTACTATTGCGAAGTCTATACCAGCGTCAAGAAAATACTCCTTTGGTATACACATTCCTAGTTTTTTGTCTTTCCTTTATTGGGCTAGGTTTTGTAATTTTTCCGAACATCATTCCTCCCAGTGTGACCATTTATCAAGCAGCAGCAGCACCAAGTTCTTTGGTGTTTATGTTGACATTTATCGGTTTTCTTATCCCCGTAGTTTTATTTTACAACGTTTATAACTACGTAGTATTTCGAGGCAAAATTATTAACCAGGAGTAGTGATATAATTGCTCATCATATAGATCTGCAAACTAGAGTAGTCTATATGATGAGCACAAAAAGCTTAGGCAATAATAGCGGTAAACTCCTGCGATTACATGTATTATGAAACTTTACCTTTATCTTTTAGCTGGTATCAGTTCCGCTTTGCTGGGTTGGAATATAGGACAGTTTTTCATCACTGACCTAGGTTTGTTTCCCCAATATCCAGAAATTATTCTGTTTCCCTGTATAGCGGTTTCCCTTTCCTGTAGTATGGTGATGAACGAGATATTCATCAGTAATCCTACTAGAGTGAAACGCAGTTTTGAGACTGCTAAACAACCTCTATTAATTGCCACCGGATTAGGTATTATTTCTGGCTTAGTGGCTGGCATTATATCGCAAATTCTGTTTTGGCCAGTGATTCGCGTACCTACTCCTATTGTTAGAACTCTAGGATGGTTATTAATTGGAGTTTCCGTCGGTTTAGCGGAGGGTTTAACTTGGCGTTGGCACAGCATGGAAGCATCAGGAAAAAAACGCCTGCAACAAAGACTGAAAATTAGTGTTATTGCTGCAAGTGGAGCAAGTTTAATGGCAGCAGTTTTATTTGAAATACTTCGTTTGACTATCGGTAAAATGCCACCAGATTTGAAGAGTATAGAAGACATCATTGGTTTCAGCATTTTAGGCTTATTATTGGGTGCAGTTTTTAGTGTGACTAATTCTCCTAGTTATATTGCAGCTTTACGAGCAGGTAAGGGTTTTGAGTATAAAGACTTTAAAGAAGATACCCAAGATGTTCCTTCCTATCCATTGATTAATAGCCATCAACTGTCATTTGTTAACAATGTGGAAGAAACTAATGAGATTCAAGAAGGTTTATCTATTCAACTACCTGCTAGAGGAAAAATCAGAATAGGATCTGATAGCATTAATACAGATATTACCATTCCTGGATTACCTCCCCACATTGCCGATATTGAAATACAAAAAAGAGCTGCTAACTTGATTCCTGATAGTGAATTTTTCCACGCGATCGCAGTTAATGGGGTTACCCTCAGGCACAATCGCCAAGTTGCTCTAAGGCATAATTATTTATTGACTTTATACACATTTAATAAAGCAGGTGTCAAAGAAGAAAAATATTATCGTTTTGTCTACTACAATCGTTTTCTTGATCCCCAGGCATAATATAGCTGTAGCCAAGTTAATTAGGACGCTAGTTACTTGAGAACGATTTCCATATCAACAATCACCCACTTCTCTCAATATATTCTCAATATATAAGGTGAAAACTCAATAAGGAATATAATACCTTTATTGATAGGCTAAGAAGTTTGTCATTAGAGAAGCAAACTAGTTAAAATAATTGGGAAGTGGGGAGTTTCAATTTAATCCCAAAACTAACAAGGATAAAAATATGGCTAGACCTGGTGGAAACCCTGAACTCAAAAAATATCAATTTTCTAGTGAAGGGGAACCTAATAATGCTCAACTTCGCTTGTGGGTTACTAAATCTCTTTTGACTAGGCTTAACAATACCTTCGGAGCGAATAGAAATAAGTGGATTAGAGAAACTCTAACCAAAGCATTAGATGAAATTGATGAAAATCATATGAAACATGATATGAAGAACTTTGAGGAAGAAACAAAGATGCCACTATTAA
>NZ_LMVE01000052.1:55874-56806 GCF_001432185.1 Cylindrospermopsis sp. CR12
AACTGGTGTTGAAAACCCGATTGGGTGACATACCAGAGACAATTGCCAAAGGGGTGGACACAATATCAGTATTACCAATTTTGGATGAGCTACTAAAGTTGGCAATCAAAGTTGATTGTTTTGAAGATTTTCACCAATCCTTATTAAAATTATCTCCCAAAAACTTTGAGTCAAATGAGTCGGATAAGAGCTAATTATGACGAACCATGGAAAGAAGCACTAACGGAGTATTTTGAACAATTTCTGCTTTTCTTCTTTCCGGGAATTCACCAATTAATTGATTGGGGAAAAACACCAGAGTCTCTAGATAAAGAACTGCAAAGAATTACAGCCTTATCAAAAACGAAAAGGCGCTTTGCAGATAAATTGTATAAAGTCTGGTTAGTTAGTGGGGAAGAAATCTGGGTGTTGATTCACATTGAAATTCAAAGTCAATATGAGGAAGAATTCCAAAAGAGGATGTATATTTATAATTACCGTGCTTTTGACCTATATCAAAAACCGGTGATTAGTCTAGCAATTTTGGGAGATGAAAAAGCTGATTGGAAACCAGAAAGTTATAATTATAGCTTAGGAGGGTGTGAGGTAAGTCTGAAATTTCCCGTGGTGAAACTACTCAGCTATGAGGAAAAATGGTCAGAACTGGAAGAAAGTAATAATCCTTTTGCTATAGTGGTAATGGCACATCTAAAAACAAAAGCAACTAAGGGAAAACCAGAGGAGAGAGAAAAATGGAAATGGATTTTAATCCGAGGACTATATAACGGGGGGTTAGATAGAAACCAGATAGTTCGATTGCTGGGAATCATTGATACAATGATGAAGCTACCTAAAAAATCACAGGAAAGTTTGGAGAATAAGATAAAGAACTTTGAGGAGGAAACAAAAATGCCACTATTAACTAATATCGAGTTAAAAGGAATAGAAACTGG
>NZ_LMVE01000053.1:0-3009 GCF_001432185.1 Cylindrospermopsis sp. CR12
AGGGGAGACGATATTTGTTTTATCACTAACAGAAGATTCTAAGTATCCTTATTGTTGCCAACTAACTTTACCATGTTGGAGTATTGAGGATATAGACCTCAGACGTTGGATTATTGGTTTTGGAGATAAAGTTAAGGTTGTACAACCATTGGAGATTCAGGAACAAATTAAGTTAATGGCGGATGGGATTAGTAAGCTATATCAGTAGTTTTGGCAGTTGTAAAAGTTTAGATTTGATAGCGATCGCACTTCCGACTAACCATCCCAATTTTTTATGTCTTGGTGAGTTATCGCATTTGTAAGGACAAAAATACTAACTTTGAAACTAACACTAAGTTTTATGTGAGTAGCTAACTTGCTTGCTTACTCTAAATTGAATTTTGTCGTTTATCATGTAAACTATTAAAGATGGTTTGAAATGCTAAGCTCTATCAATTAATCTTAGTTCTAAAAACTAAATATCTTTGATAAAAACATAGTCACTATAGATTAAATTCAGATAATAGGCACAAATTTCAGCTTTTTTAACCAATTCATGAATCAATATCCAGTTATTCTGATTCCGGAAAGAATCCAGGAGCTAAAGTTAGCTCTACCACCAGTACCACCAGCACCAATAGAACCTATAAGACCAGGAAATCCACCAGTAAGACCTCAAGAACCCAGACCTGCACCTCGAAGTAACATGTCAATACAAATTTTTCTTATTGTAGCTACTCTTTTATCTGCTTTATTTATTTATTTAACTTCTCAATCATGGTGGTTACTTTTTATTCCAATACTATTTTTTATATCATATCAGACTTGTTTCTATTATCTCAGACAAGAGTACAAGCGTAATCTTGAAAGCTATGGAAGACAACTCCAGATATACAACAAAAGAATGCAGTTACATAGACAAAATATTAATTTTTATCCATTAAGACTTGAACAGTATAGACGTGAACAACAGCTGTATGAAGAGACAGTTCAAGTGGCTAGAACTCCTGAGAGAATAGCAGACTACTACTTTAATTGTCTATTACAATTATTAAGGGAAACAAAATCACATGATGGTGATAATAGTGATGCCCGTATCGGTAAAAGAGAAAGAGAATTTGGTAAGCACCTAATACATTACTTTCCTGGCAAAATTCATACGCAACTGAAAGTTCAAAATCCAAGATGGCAAGGCTTTCCTTATACCCCTGATTTTGCATATATTGACCTCGATATACAAATGTATATTGATATTGAGTTAGATGAACCTTATGCAGTCGATGGTACTCCAATTCATTTCATTGGATTACGAACAGAATTGGATAGAAATAATCATTTTGTTAATGAGCGTGGGTGGATTGTTATTCGTTTTGCTGAGGAGCAAGTCGCCAGATATCCTCATAGCTGTTGTAAGAAAGTTGCTACTGTAATTAGTGAGATAACTAATAATTACTCAATTCTTAATCATTTTGTTAATGTTCCTGATTTACAGTTTGTGTCGCGATGGACTGAGAAGGAGTCTAAACAAATGTATTTACAAAACTTTAGGGATGCTTACTGATATTCTTAATTGCAGTAGGTAATCCTCATCTATCCTCCCCATTTTTCTCAAGGGAAAGTTTTGAATGTGTTGCGGGCGATCGCACCTCCTGTCCATAAAACCCCTCAATCTTCCGAAGGGAAAATTCTAAATGGGGTCATGACCGGTCGCACTGCCCAATCCCTGACTTGCCGAATCTTCTCAAGGGAAAGTTTTGAACACGGTAAAAGGTGATTGCTCCGAATAATCCCTATCCACCAAACCCCTGAACCTTCTCAAGGGAAATTTCTGAATGTGTTACGGGCGATCGCATTCCCTGTCCATTTACCTCCTGAATCTTCTCAAGGGAAAATTCTAAATGGGGTCATGAGCGATCGCACTGCCCAATCCCTGATTTACTGAATCTTCTCAAGGGAACATTTTGAACGTAGTAAAGGACGCTATTGCTTTGGGTAATCTCCATCCATTAAACTGCCCAATCTTCTCAAGGGAAAATTCTGAACGTGATAATGAGTGATCGTAGTGATTAACGTTCATCCATTCACCTCCCCTAATCTTCTCAAGGGAATTTTCTCAACCTGCTAAAGAGCGATCGCATTTGGTTATCCCATAGTCATTAGTCTCCCCAATCTTCTCAAGGGAAATTTCTGAACCCAGTAAAGGGCGATATTGCGCTCGGTAATTCTTGTCCGTTAACCTACTCAATCTTCTCAAGGGAAAACTCTGAGCCTGGTGAAGGGCGATCGCAGTGAGAAAGGTTCATCCATTCAGCTCCCCAACCTTCTCAAGGGAAAGTTTTGAACACGGTAAAAGGTGATTGCTCCGAATAATCCCTATCCACCGAACCCCTGAACCTTCTCAAGGGAAATTTCTGAATGTGTTACGGGCGATCGCACCTCCTATCCATTAACCTCCTTAGTATTCTCAAGGGAAAATTCTAAATGGGGTCATGAGCGATCGCACTGCCCAATCCCTGATTTACTGAATCTTCTCAAGGGAACATTTTGAACCTAGTAAAGGACGCTATTGCTTTGGGTAATCTCCATCCATTAAACTGCCCAATCTTCTCAAGGGAAAATTCTGAACGTGATAATGAGTGATCGTAGTGATTAACGTTCATCCATTCACCTCCCCTAATCTTCTCAAGGGAATTTTCTCAACCTGCTAAAGAGCGATCGCACTTGGTTATCCCGTAGTCATTAGTCTCCCCAATCTTCTCAAGGGAAAACCCTGAGCAAGGTAAAGGATGCTATTGCGCTCGGTAATTCCTGTCCATTAACCTACTCAATCTTCTCAAGGGAAATTTCTGAACCTGGTAAAGGGCGATCGCACTTGGTTATCTCATTCATTAGTCTCCCCAATCTTCTCAAGGGAAAATTCTGAGCAAGGTAAAAGGTGATTGCTCCGAATAATCCCTATCCACCAAACCCCTGAACCTTCTCAAGGGAAATTTCTGAATGTGTTATGGGCGATCGCATTCCCTGTCCATT
>NZ_LMVE01000054.1:0-7900 GCF_001432185.1 Cylindrospermopsis sp. CR12
GCGAGCAGAAGCGATCGCATCTCAGGAACGCCTAGCCAAAGAACAGGAACGAGAAGCTAAAGAGCGAGCAGAAGCGATCGCATCTCAGGAACGCCTAGCCAAAGAACAGGAACGAGAAGCTAAAGAACAGGAGCGCCAACAAAAAGAAAAACTAGCTGCTTATCTACGTTCCCTTGGGATTGACCCAGAGAAAATATAAAATCCTGATCTATAAATACAAGTATTATTATGCAAAATTTTGGAGAAAAGGTCAATTTCATTTGGAGTATCGCCGATCTTATCCGGGATACCTTTAAGCGTGGCAAGTATCAAGATGTTATTCTGCCTTTTACCGTGTTACGTCGCCTCGACTGCGTACTTCAACCAACCAAAGTGGAGGTCTTAGAAGCCTACAACCATTACAAAAACAAACTAGATAACCTGGACTCCTTCCTGTGCAAGAAATCGGGCTTTGCTTTCTACAACAGCGCCCCCTACGACTTTCAGAAGCTGCTAGATGATCCCAAGCACCTTGCTGCTAATTTGAAACTATACATTAACAGCTTTAGTGCCAATATGCGCGAAGTGTTGGAGAAATTTGACTTTCCCAACACCATTGATAAGCTGGAACAGTCGGAGCTGCTATTTTTGGTTACTGAGCGGTTTAAGAATATAGACCTACATCCGGACAAAGTTTCTAATCTGGAGATGGGATATATATTTGAGGAGTTAATCCGTAAATTCAATGAGGCCCTGGATGAAAATCCGGGAGAACACTTCACACCGAGGGAGGTTATCCAGTTGATGGTCAACCTCATCTTCGCTCAGGATAAAGCCCAATTGAGCCAGGAATACATTAACCGCACAGTTTGCGATCCTTGCTGCGGTTCAGGAGGAATGCTGACTATTGCCAAAGATCGCATCCTCGAACTCAATTCCAAAGCTCAAGTATTTCTTTTTGGACAGGAAGTGAATCCGGAAACCTTTGCGGTGTGCAAATCCGATCTGTATATGAAGAGCATAGATGGCAAAGATGCTGAAAATATTAAATTTGGCAGTACTCTTTCCCATGATCAGCACAGCGACAGAACCTTTGACTATCTCCTGGCCAATCCACCCTACGGAAAAGATTGGAAGCGGGACAAAGATGCAGTGGAAGCGGAAGCGCAAAAACCAGGTGGTCGTTTTTCAGCAGGAACACCACGCATAAGTGATGGTCAACTCCTATTTTTGCAGCACATGCTCTCACGTATGAAACCGGTTGAGCAGGGTGGAAGTCGCGTGGCCATAGTGATGAATGGTTCGCCATTGTTTACCGGAGATGCGGGAAGTGGCGAGAGCGAGATTCGGCGGTGGATTTTGGAGAATGACTGGTTAGAAGCGATCGCAGCTTTGCCCGAGCAGCTTTTTTATAACACGGGTATTGCCACATACATCTGGGTTCTAACCAACCACAAGTCTCCTGAGAGAAAAGGGAAGGTGCAACTCATTAACGCCTCTGAGTTTTGGATACCGATGCGGAAGAGTTTAGGGAGTAAGCGACGGGAGGTCAGTTCCCAGTATATTGAGGAGATAACCAGAATTTTCCAGAGTTTTGAGTCTTCAGAAGTCAGCAAGATTTTTGACACTCAAGATTTTGGTTATCGTAAAATTACTGTTGAGCGTCCCCTGCGATTAAACTTTCAGGCATCACCGGAGCGCATAGTAAGGATTAAGGAGCAACCTGGATTTATTAGTTTAGCGGTAAGCAAGAAAAAGAGCGCCGAGGTAAAGGCAACTGAGGAACAGGCTGGCAGGGAGCAGCAGAGGCTAATTTTGGACATGCTTTATAACTTACCAGATACATTATATAAAGATCGTGACCAATTTGAGAAGGTGTTAAAGAAAGCGATAAAGTCCCAAGGATTAACGATAGGAGCGCCGGTTTACAAGGCAATTCTTGCTGCACTTTCTGAGCGAGACGACACCGGGAAGGTTTGTGAGGATAAGCAGGGACATCCTGAAGCTGATTCTGAGTTAAGAGATACTGAGAATGTGCCACTCAAGGAGGATATTAGGGAGTATTTTCAGCGGGAAGTGGCCCCCCATGTATCTGATGCGTGGATTAGCGAGAGCGTGCGGGATGTTAAGGATGGAGAGATTGGCAAGGTGGGCTATGAAATTAATTTCAACCGGTATTTTTATAAGTATGAGCCCCCACGGGCGTTAGAGGAGATTGAAGCGGAAATTAAGGCAATTGAAGGGGATATACTGGAAATGTTGCGGGAGGTAGCAGGATGAGTGAGGTAGAGATTAAGCAGGAGAGGGGATGGAAGCGGTATCCAGCGTATAAGGATTCTGGGGTTGAGTGGTTGGGGAAAATTCCAGAACATTGGGAGGTGAAGAGACTTAAGTATATATCACGTCTTACGTATGGTGATTCATTATCAGGTGATACCAAGGGACTTGGTGATATTCCGGTCTATGGATCAAATGGATTAGTTGGAATTCAGAGGGCTCTGGCTCCTAATACATTTGCGCCCTGTATTATTATAGGAAGAAAAGGTTCATGTGGCAAAATTACATATTCTGAAAGCTGTGTATTTGCTATAGATACGACATATTTTATCGATGCAAGAACTGTCAATTCAAGTATATGCTTAAAATGGTTGTTTTATGTTTTGTCACTACTAGAGCTTGATAAGAGTTCTCAGGATACTGGTGTTCCAGGATTAAGTCGAGAGTTTGCACATAATCAACTACTCCCTTGGACAGGACTTATTCAACAACAAGCGATCGCCCAATTCCTAGATAGAGAAACTGTCAAAATAGACACCTTGATTGCCAAGAAGGAGCGATTAATCGAACTTCTCAAGGAGAAGCGCACCGCACTGATTAGCCATGCGGTCACTAAGGGACTAAATCCTGATGCTCCGATGAAGGATTCTGGGATTGAGTGGTTGGGGGAAATTCCAGAACATTGGGAAATAATGCCAATTAAGTTCGCCTTAGCTATACCAATAACTGATGGACCGCATGAAACCCCCGAACTACATGATGAAGGTATTCCATTTATTTCCGCTGAGTCGATTAAGAATGATCGGATAGACTTCGATAAAAAGCGAGGATTTATATCACCAGAAGAGCATAAAAGATTTTCTAGAAAATACAAGCCTCAATATGGAGATGTCTATATGGTTAAATCGGGAGCAACTACTGGTAATGTTGCGAGAGTAGAAACAGAGGAAGAATTTAATATATGGTCACCTTTAGCCGTATTACGCCCAGACACACATATAACGACAACTAATTTTTTGTTTTATGCGATGAAATCAAAACCATTTTTTTACTCTGTAGAGTTAAGTTGGAGCTTTGGGACTCAGCAGAATATAGGAATGGGAGTGATATCAAACATAAGAATAGTCATCCCCCCCCTCACTGAACAACAAGCGATCGCCCAATTCCTAGATAGAGAAACTGCCAAAATCGACACCCTAGTCACCAAGACCCGCATCAGTATTGACAAACTCAAAGAATACCGAACATCCCTCATCTCAGCCGCTGTCACAGGTAAAATTGATATAAGAGAGAATCTAACTCCATCACCCAATTAATACAACCCCAATACACCTGAAAAAATATCAAAAAATTAAATCCCAAATGATCGACACCTCAGAAAAAAACCTTGAAAACACCATCGAAACAAGCCTCCTGCAAAACGGTTACCAGCGCCGCACCTCCAGAGATTACCACCCCGCCCTCTCCCTCATCACCCAGGATGTGCTTAACTTCATCCAAGTCACCCAACCAAAAGAGTGGCAGAAATTTACAACCCAATATGGTGATGACGCGGATAACAAACTCCTAAAACGCCTGGACGAAGTCATCAAAAACCGAGGCACCTTAGAAGTCCTCCGCAAAGGTATCAAAGCCAATGGCTGCCGTTTTCAACTTGCCTACTTCCAACCCAATACCAGACTCAATCAAGAAACCCAAAAACTCTATCAGGCTAATTTATTTACTGTTGCCAGACAACTCCACTATAGCCAGAAAACGCCCACCAAAAGCCTGGATCTGGTCCTCTTCCTCAATGGACTACCCCTCTTCACCGCTGAGCTAAAAAACCCCTTTAAAGGTCAAAACGTGGAACATGCTATCAAACAGTACCGCACCGACCGGGATCCCAAAGAACCACTCTTTAGCCTTGGCGTTTGTCTCTCCCACTTTGCCATAGACCCGGATCTGGTCTATATGACCACCCACCTTCAGGGCGATAAAACCCATTTCCTACCCTTCAACCAGGGGAACTGTGGAGGAGCGGGAAACCCACCCTCCACCCTTAGTTTCAGCACCGCTTACCTATGGGAAAAAACCTGGCAAAAAAATAGTGTCCTAGATCTCATCCAGAACTTTATCACCCTGGTTGAAGGAGAAGACGACAAGGGGAGGAAAACAGGGAAAAAGAAACTCATCTTCCCCCGCTATCACCAACTTGATACAGTACGTCGTTTGTTAGAGGATGCCAAGTCCCAAGGCCCGGGAAAATCCTACCTCATCCAACACAGCGCCGGGAGTGGTAAAAGTAATTCCATTGCCTGGCTTGCTCACGGACTTTCTAGCCTCCATAACTCCCAATATCAGCTGGTGTTTGATTCCATCATCGTCATTACCGATCGCCGGGTCTTGGATCGCCAATTACAACGAACCATCCGTCAGTTTGAAGACACTCCCGGATTGGTTGAGAATATTGACAAGACCTCCCACCAACTCAAAGAGGCCCTGGAATTAGGAAAAAAAATCATTGTCACCACCTTGCAAAAATTCCCAGTTATCGTTGACCAGATCCAGTCCCTCACGGGGAAGCGATTTGCAGTAATTGTAGATGAGGCTCACTCCTCCCAAACTGGGGAAAGTACCAAAAAGCTCAAATCTGTATTAAGTGCCACAAGCCTAGAAGCAGCAGAAGCGGAAGAAAGTAAGGAAGAAGAGGATTTAGAAGATCGTATTGTTGCTGAGGCGAAAAAACGCGGGAGAATTCCTAACCTAAGCTACTTTGCCTTCACTGCGACCCCCAAAGCCAAAACACTAGAGTTATTTGGCACAAAACAACCCGATGGTAGCTTTGCTCCCTTTAGCCTCTACTCCATGCGCCAAGCCATTGAGGAAGGTTTTATTTTAGATGTACTGGAAAACTATACTACCTATAACACATATTTTAATCTTCTCAAAACTATTGAAACCGATCCAAATTATGATCGGAAAAAAGCCGTATCCCTACTGCGAAACTTTGTCGAATTGCACCCACACACAATTAATCAGAAGGTGGCGATTATTATGGAGCATTTTCATGAGAAAGTTGCCCACCAAATTGATGGCAAAGCCAAAGCCATGATTGTTACCCGTTCCAGGCTACATGCAGTACGTTACAAGCAAGAATTAGATGAGTATATTCGCCAAAATGGCTATCCCTATCAGTCCCTAGTCGCTTTTACGGGAACAGTCAAGGATGGTGGAGAATTTACTGAGACCAATATGAACTCCAGGTCTTCGGGTATACATATTGCCGACAATGCAACCGCAGAAACCTTTAACCAACCTTCCTATCACTTTTTGGTAGTGGCTAATAAATTCCAGACTGGTTTTGATCAGCCACTACTAGTAGCAATGTATGTGGATAAGAAATTGAGTGGAGTAAATGCGGTGCAGACCCTTTCGCGCCTGAACCGAACACATCCCAATAAATTGGGAACAATCGTACTAGACTTTGCCAACGAAGCATCGGAGATAAAGAAGGCTTTTGAAGAGTATTACGATCGCACAATTCTAAGTGAGTCTACTGATCCCAACCAGCTTTATGACCTTCAGTCCCAACTTGGTGACTACGGTTTTTATGGACAAAAGGAGGTAGATTCTTTTGCCGAGATTTATTATGGAAAACAGGAGACACAGGATAAATTATACACTGTTTTAGCACCCGTAGTAGAGCAATATAAAGAAGCTACAGTAGAAGAGCAATTTAACTTTCGGGGTCAGCTTCAAGATTTCATCCGATTATATGCTTTTATATCCCAACTATTACCTATTCCAGACGGGGAGCTAGAAAAATTCTATGAATTTTTTCGCCACCTAATCCGTAAGCTACCTATTAAAACCCATACCCTTCCCCTGGAAGTGCAGACAAACATCGAATTAAAATCTTACCGCATCCAAAAGACCCATAAAGGCAAAATTGAACTAGAAAGAGGAGTGAGAGAAACAAGAGGTAATTATTCCATAGGAGCAAGTAAACCATCCACAGAGAACATAGAACCTCTTTCAAAAATCATTCAAGAAATCAATCAGCAATTTGGCACTGATTTCACTGACAATGAACGGGTATTTATTAAGCAATTAGAAGATAAACTAGACGAAAGTAATCCCTTGAAATTAAGCTTCAAAGTGAACACTCCTGAAAACATAAGACTTGTTTTCGATAACCTCACCAATGACCTGATGCAGGATATGATAGAAACTAATTTTAATTTCTATAAGCAGTTTAGTGATGATCGAGAATTCAAAAATCACCTTCTGGAACTTTTGTTCAAACGGTATGTAGAGCGAATAAACAGTTAACCTTTAGCAAGGAATATCATCCGTTATGACTCTTATTAGTCTCATAGCTGCCATTTCCCAAGATCGTATTTTATCTGATTCCAAAAACGAACACATTCGCGGGGGTATTCCCTGGGATATTCCTAGTGATGGACGTTATTTTAAAGAAACTACCTGGCGACATCCTGTAATTATGGGTCGTAAAACCTATGCCACCTTCAATCATCCATTACCAAATCGTACTAATATTATTGTAACTAAAAACACTGACTATCAAGCGCCAGGATGTGTAGTTTTTCATTCTTTAGAGGAAGCAATTAAATGGAGCAAAATGAGTGAAACAGAAGAGATATTTATTGCTGGTGGAGAGCAAATATATACCCAGGCTATGGAATTTGCGAACAAGCTATATTTGACCATTGTGGAAGGGAATTTTGAAGGTGATATACATTTTCCTGAATTTAGCAATTTTGGCAAATTAACCAAAGAAGAAAAATTAGAAGAAAATGGTTTTAAGTTTAAGTTTATAGAAATTGAACGTCAATAACTTTGGGAATAGTGCTGGGATTATATTTATAATCATCTGCAATTATTTCACCTTATACGCCAAGTCTAACGTAGGTTGGGTTTTCTCAACCCAACATTATCATCTTAAATCAAGTTATCCTGGCTCATCTTAAAATCTCATTTACAGTTAACTTGACCTCGGCAAATAAGGGGGAACAAATCACTTCATCATCCATAAAAACCCGCTCCTCATACAAACCTTCCACCCACTCCAAAACAGTCACTTTTTGCCCGATTGGATCAACAATCCAATATTCATTAATACCTCGCGCTGCATACTCAGAACGCTTGTAACGATAATCTCGCTTTTCTTGATTAGGACTTACCACTTCAACTACCAATAAAGGGGGTGGCATATCCATTAAAATTAGAGAGCGTGTAGCATTTTGCATCACCTGTGCCAACTCTTCAGAAAATACCACCAAATCAGGAACACGCACCCCCACCATGCGACTATTTACCACTATTTCCGTTTTCATACTCAAGCGGTAATAGGGAATACCTAATTGAGAAAAATAGATTAATAAAAACACCGCTATGCGCCGATTGATTTCACTTTCAAAAGGCATAAGAATTATTTCCCCATTTTCCAATTCATATAAATAATCTGTCCCATCATCATAATTAAGAAATTCTTCAAAAGTCATCTTTTTAGCAGTAGTAGCTACCATGAAAATTACTCCTATAAAATATAAATTAACCCAATTTTAGCACTTGTTTTTGGTTTTGTGTTGGTTTTTAAAAAGGGTAGAAGGTAGGTTGAGTTGAAGCATGAAACCCAACA
>NZ_LMVE01000055.1:0-2593 GCF_001432185.1 Cylindrospermopsis sp. CR12
AAACCACACCTGGAGACTGTCTCCAGGGGTCACATACAACATAATTGATGAAACATATATTGGGTTCAATCAACTTGGGCTTTGATCCAGGGAATGAATTTACTGGATCCCTTGAGCTTGTCAAGCTTACACGAATAAGGCAAAAAATGACGAAGTCCAATTTAAAACAATCACTTACCTGGTGGCTTTACTTTTTTCCCAATCCAGAGTGGTAGATATTATATCATCCAGGTTATCATACTTAGGTTCCCAATTGAGAACTTGCTTAATCTTCTGTGCATGAGCAGTCACACAAGCTGGATCCCCCGGACGACGACTGGCTATGGTTATGGGAATATCCATCCCAGAAATAGCTCTGATTCTTTCTACTACTTGCAACACACTATAACCTTTACCGTACCCACAGTTTAAAATTTGGGACGTTCCATTATTCTCCAAATACTTCAAGGCATCCACATGGGCTGAAGCTAAATCTTCTACATGAATATAATCACGCACTCCCGTACCATCCACAGTGGGAAAATCCACACCGAAAATCTTGAGTTCCGGTTGGCGTTTCAGTGCCACATTACAAGCATTGGCAATTAGGTGGTTGGCATGGGGTGAGTTGGAACCAAGTCTCCCCCGGGAATCGGCTCCAGCAACATTAAAGTACCGTAAAATTACGTAGCGAAAATCAGATGCCAATCCATGATCCTGAATTATCCACTCGCTCATCAGCTTGGAACGACCGTAAGGATTAATGGGTGAGGTAGGACTCTCTTCTGTTACGGGATTTTCCTGGGGTTGTCCATAAACTGCAGCTGTGCTGGAAAAAACAAACTGGTTGACTCCCATCACACTACAGCACCGTAGCAGGTTGAGTGTGTTACGGGTGTTGTTAGTATAGTAGTCTAGGGGATGGGCTACGGACTCTGGAACCACTAAACTGGCTGCAAAATGTAATACTGCACTAAATCTGTGCTGGCTAAATATTTGGTAAAGTCGGTCTATATCTGACAAGTCTCCAACTACTAGCTCCCCATGAAGTACAGAATCGGGCGTACCAGTGGAACAATTATCATATACTACTATATCATACCCCGATTCAGCTAACTGAAGCACCACATGGGAGCCAATATAGCCTGCACCCCCAGTTACCAAAACCTTTTTATTCATCTACCTTTACCTAAAAAGACCACTCTGATGGTTTTGAAAATGATAGCAAAGTCTAACCATTTTATTCATCTACCTTTACCTAAAAAGACCACTCTGATGGTTTTGAAAATGATAGCAAAGTCTAACCATAGAGAATAATTTTTGATGTAGTAGAGGTCATAAGCCAGCTTTTCATAGGAATCCTCCAAGGAAGCTCCATAAGGATAGAGAACCTGAGCCCAACCAGTAATTCCCGGTTTGACCAGATAACGCAATTCGTAGTAAGGAATGGCCTCTTTCAGCTTGATATCAAATTCTGGTCTTTCTGGACGGGGACCAATCAGACTCATTTCTCCCCGTAACACATTCAAAATTTGTGGTAGTTCGTCAATGCGTAAGATCCTCAACCAGTAACCAACCTTGGTAATCCGGGGATCCCGTTCACTTGCCCATTGGGCCCCTCTTTTTTCCGCATCCTTATACATGGAGCGGAATTTGTACACTCGAAATGGGTTGCCATGGAGTCCTGTGCGGATCTGGCTATAGAAAATGGGTCCGGGACTCTCCAATTTAATCAAGATTCCCACCACTACCATAATTGGAAACAGTGTTACTAGTAATAGAGTAGCTAGGACAATATCGATGACACGTTTAACCCTAATTCTCAGACTACCGGAGACCAAATTGAACCCACTACTGAAGGCGAACCAATGATCTTCTAGCAAAGAGGGGGAGATTTTCCAACATAGTTCTTCACAAGCATCAGGCAGTCTATACACTGGAATGCCCTGTAGGCGAAGTTTCATCAATGTCTGATGTAAGTTATCAGATATATCTATGCCATCTCCCACAACTACTCCAGACCACTTTTGGTCAGCCCAATTGGGCAGATTATCTAGTTTGTCTAAGATGAGTGGAGGGTCCATGCCATTGAGCTTAGGTATATAGGGATTTTCCGTTAGGACTATCAATTGTCCACTATGCTTGGTCTGGGAGAAAATGTCGGCAAATTTCATAGACCTATCCCCAGCGCCCAGCATTAGCCAATAGGAATTTTGTACGTGCGATCGCTCCCACTGAGCTGCCAATAGTCGGATATTGATAGCCCAGATTGTAAAAGCGACTAAGCTAATTAGAAATGTTATTGGGTCTAAGGATAAATCTTTTTGCCAGGAGTTGGCGAGATAAATTAACAGCGAGCAGAGGAGAGCAGTGGTAGAGTTGCTAACGATGACCCTGGCCCCAGCTCGCATTCCGGCAATTTGCTTATTGGGATGGTATGTATCTAGTAAGTACATCCCTGTAAGAATTAGGAAGACAAATGCCCATGTGGTTGGGTTGAGTATGAGTTGTACGTGTCCAAGCCTTAAATAGGATGTTAGTGCTAGGGAAATAACTAGTCCAAAGAGGTCAGCGGTCAAGATAATTGGGGCGATTACAGCAATTTTCATGTAGT
>NZ_LMVE01000056.1:0-1310 GCF_001432185.1 Cylindrospermopsis sp. CR12
TACTATAACATGGCTTCTTTAAAGTAAAAGGCAACTCGTCACCTTACGGGTGATTATTGGTTAGCAGTCGGGCGATCGCTCTTGGTTAAAAGATATTGGTCAAGGCAATCTTCCAGAGTGGTTATGCTACCTGAATATATTTCAAGAGGTTTTTAGGCTCGGGTAAGAGGTTGGTTATTTTCTTGATAAAGCTGAAGATAACTGTCAATCACTTGCTGACCATGTTTGGCTGCTTCCTCATAAGTATTCCCGTGGGTGTGGATGTCTTGAAAAGGGAAGTCAGGGAGGTGGACTACATAGCAGTTATCCTCTTGAGACCAGAAAATAATCATACTGTAATGTGAATTCATTGCAATTCTTCTAGTCTTGCGAGTCTTTGTTTAACTTGTTTCTCTAAATAGATTTTAGCATCGTCACCATCCTTACCTGCAATTGTTATTGGCATATCTGGCATTTTTTCGTGAATCCAGATTGTGTGACTACCTTTACCAGTCCGTTGGATAAACCCGGCTTTTAACAACATTGCCTTTAGTTCTCGAATTTTTTTAGGCATTCAATTGAAAGTTATTAAATAAATATATAGCGGGTTTCACAAAGATGCAGTACAATCAAAGACCAGTTTGATGATTCTCCCTTTGCTAAATGCGATCACCACTCACAAAAGCAGTATGAGGCTTGCTTTTTCTCAGGGTTTTGTTTAGAAGAGTGATCGCTCTTGGTTAAAAGATATTGGTCAAGAGGTTTTTAGGCTCGGGTAAGAGAATCCTTACCACTCGACTCTTGTAGTTACTTGGGTGGGTGAGTCTGGTTGGCACGAACTGAGATCATGTAGACCGTCAAAGCTCTGCACCTTATGGTTTGACTTATATTTTATTTCCACACGAGGCTATTAATTACTTGTCTGATAATATCATATTTCTTGCATAAGTCAAGGGGATATGGCACTTAGTCTACATTTCTTTAAGCCATTTTTTATAACATTAATTCTGTTTATTTTAGTTATGCAATGCAGTTTGCGATCGCTATTGCCAAAAATGGCCATTGAGCATGGTGTCAATATCAGTTCCAAACTCCCATGTTACTTCGTACTGTTTTAAGTAGAGAAAAATCTCAGGTTGAGAAAACCCTTCTCACGGGGGTATTCCGGTCCAGGTAATAGTTTATTCGAGTGTGCTGATATCAATACCCTTAGCTTTTAATTGTGCTAGTAAGGTTTGATACTTTAGTTGTTCCTGCTCTTTCAGAAATTTTTCCTGTTCTTTAAGCAGTCTTTCCTGTTCTGCACGTTGAGTTTCCTGCTCTTTCAGAAA
>NZ_LMVE01000057.1:0-2545 GCF_001432185.1 Cylindrospermopsis sp. CR12
CTCAGAACTATGGTTACAAGTTCGGACAAGAGGAAGAAACCTACAACATCGTAGCAGCACACGGTTACTTCGGACGCTTGATATTCCAATATGCTTCATTCAACAACAGCCGTTCACTACACTTCTTCTTGGCAGCATGGCCAGTAGTAGGAATCTGGTTTACAGCACTGGGTGTAAGCACCATGGCATTCAACCTGAATGGATTCAACTTCAACCAATCCATCATTGATTCTCAAGGACGCGTAATCGGTACATGGGCTGACGTAATCAACCGCGCTAACGGAGGTATATCCCCAGAGCGATTGGTTATTGCTTCGGGGTTGTTGTTTTTGTCACGCACATTAGGACAGATCACAGGTTTATCGCTGATAGGTATTCTATTTTCTATTTTGACTTATACTCACACCCAAGCTAAATCTCCTATTGATGTTACAGATGCACCTGTTGAAGCATTATTGTTTGCCGTGCAGATGAGTTTTCGCTTGATTGCGCCAATTCTCATAGCTGCAACAATTATGGCAGTTGTGTTGTGGTGGCTAGAAGGAAGGAAACAGAGAAGTTAATTGATTATTCTTTATCATTCCCCACTGAGTCAGATATTTCAGCATTTTTACTTAGCATTTCAGTTAAATATCGAGCTAAAATATAGAACCTTATGTCAACAATTTCCCGAAAATTATATGGATTTGACTATTTGCGAGTTATCTGCTCTTTAATAGTTGTTCTCTTGCATGTTCAATATGAATTTTCAAATCATTTCCATTTCACGCCAATCGAAGAAGTCCTGATAAATTCATTCATTTATAATTTTGGCTTTCTCGCAGTTCCTGTATTTTTACAGATTTCTTTATTTCTTTTTTATTTGAACCTTAATATCAAAGAAAAATATTTCAAAAAAAGGATAATTGATATAACAAAAATTTATGTTCTATGGTTTCTTATATATCCAATTTTTATCAAATTAGTTATCGAACATGGAGAATTACCCTCATTAAATTTTCTATCTATTAACACCTTCATTGCTTCTGGGGGACATACATTAATATATTTTTTATCCGACCTGATATTATTAACTGCCATCTCAGGATTATTAATGAAAATAGGTTTGTTGAAAAATAAATATCTTGTGGTTTCATTTTTATTAATTAGCAGTCTAATTGTGTTTTTATTGCCATTTATTAGAATTTTCCCCCTGGCTTTATTAAATATCGATATGACTCAACATTGGAATCCTTTAAATTTTATCCCCTACATATTTTCTTCTTACCTCTTATATATGCAGCTAGATAATGAAACTAATTCATTAAATAAAATGTCTGTAGCAACGTGGTGTGTCATCTTGCTAATCCTATGTTGTACAGTAGTAATCGAGTGGAGATATCTACAAGGTTATGACTTCTGGGAAGATCGACTACTTTTGCCAATTTACTCGAGACTATCTCTAATTATTTCTGCCTATATCGTTAGTTATTTGGCTATTAATTATTTGTCATATCCACCACCTGTCTTCATACAATTAATTTCTAATTGTTCTCTAGGCATCTATTGTATTCATTATATTTTAATAGATATAGCTGTTTGGGTTTATCCCCAAAATTTAGAATTTTCTCCATTACCAGATTCAATTATTTTTTTGATGATATTTGCTTTGATTGCTATTATCACAATATCCTTGACAAACTTCACGAAAAAAATTAAATTTCTTGAGAAGTATTTATAATCATTTTTGCTCAAACTGTGGTAGACACCGCCACAAAATGCCGCGAAGGAGTTTACGTTTGTCCTGAATGTGGACACACCGAAAACAGAGATCGCGGCAAAAAATCTAGAATGATGGTTTGAAGGAATTCAGATTCCGATTCGTTCGGATCAAACGGTAAGCTCTACCGAGATAGCTTACGGAAAACGTTTTCCGTCATTTGACAATCCAGTTATTCCAAGGGGATGGGAATGAAAGGGGCGATCGCCTGTAGGAGAGGGAGTAAAAATACGAGCATCCAATAATACTTAAATCCCACATTCCGCACTTAAGCTGTAACAGATCAAAGAGGATCCTAATGTAGTACATAATAACTAAAATTACAGGGATTTTTATGTAGTTAAACTCCAAAATAAGATAAGCTATAATACAGCGGTTTTCATGTAAATAAACCACAATGATTGAACCAATTAAGCGCATCCTCTGCTGTAATATAATTTACTGCACTTGTCATGGACTCATTTAGGGCTTCTAATGTTCGTGCCTCCCGACTACGGAGAAATTGCTTTAATTTTGACCAACACAATTCTATCGGAGATAAGTCTGGAGAATAGGGGGGTAAAAACTTAACTTTTGCACCGACTGATTCAATAGAGTTGTTGGGTAATAAGCCAGAATATCCCTGAAAGGCTTTTCCGACAAGGATTTCGGGAATTATACCGTGAAATCCCTCAAAGCTAGATTGCATAAGGATTGCTGGTATTTTAATCACTATTTCGCAACAGGTCTAATTGACAATCTCACGCGCTCGGGATAATGAACCTTTTAAGTCTAATGTAGATGTGT
>NZ_LMVE01000058.1:0-67244 GCF_001432185.1 Cylindrospermopsis sp. CR12
GTGGAGACTTGGACTACTAATCTCTAATGTGGGGGAAGATTTGACACCTTCCCCCAAGTGGGTAAGTGGAATTAAATATAAGATGAACGTAGGTTGGGTTGAAGTATGAAACCCAACACCCCCATGGGTTACGCTCCTACTTATGATTTAAGGAATATTAGCGGGATAGCACCAGATTGCTAGTTAATGTAATAGCCAAATCCTGTTCTGGGCGTAGAACAAACACATCAGCCCTGTTTTTTCTCAGTAACACACTGGCTAAAGCGCCCGCTGCTGCACCACCGATGGGTTCTAAAACCTCCACCTTTTTATTACCAGTGACCAGAGCGATCAAGGTTGCAGCACCAGCACCAATAGCAGCATCGGTTAGAATTTGACCAGTGTTACTTCCCTTAGTGATAGTTTCTGTTCTGGTGATGGTTCTGGAGTTGGCACTAATTGGTTGTGTTTTACCATTAGGAAACACCAATTCTGTAGCGACGAATCTTACCCCCCTTCTATTATTGCCACCTAAATTAACCGGTGTCAATTCTCCTGTTACCTCGCTATTAGCAGGGATTAAGATATTTCTATTACTATCCATAATATCATTAGCTATTCTCAGGGTCAGGGGTATTCTTTCCCCCGGTTGGAGAATTATTTTTTCTTTTTCATAGGTTACAGGTAGGGTCACATTAGCTGGAATGGTAATCGTGCGCGGTTGGTTAAAGTTAAATTGTGCTTGAGCAGGATTAGGGTAGATCCAGGGAATAACAGCCCCTGTGTTAATGGCTATGGTCATTAGTGTAGCTGCAGTTGCTTTCCAAGTTATTAGACCACTCATAAGATATTACCAATAATTGTCTTGGATAGTATGACCTAATCCTGGCAAAATAGGTTCCAAATAATAACCCGCCCTAGGGCGGGTTATTAGAGTTTAACAGGTTACTAAGTCAATGTTGAGCTTAGAAGCTGAAGGTAGTACGTATTGTACCTACATAGATATTGGGGTTATTTTTGTTGTGTTCGGGATCTAGGATCACTAACACACCTGGGGTAATGAGAACATTGTCAGAAACCTTGATTTTATACAAACCTTCTAAGTGGAAGGAAGTATCAGTTTCTCCTTTTATATTAGTACCTCCACTCTTACCGCCAGTGAATTTGGGAGGTTGACCGAAGACGAAACCAAGGGTGTTGCCTTCTCTAACGAAGTCTTTAATTGCCAGATTACCAGCCCAGTACCAAAAATCCCCAGTGCTACGAGTACCAGTTAAGGTGCTAGCAGTTGTGTAGCCGGCCCAACCACCTAGTGAAATCTTAGGAGTAGCTTTTAGGTTCAGTTGCACACCATAGTTACTGGCTTCGACTTTACCAGTAGATAGTCCGGTGCCTACTACACCACCACCGGTACTGTCAAACCCACCACTAAACCCACCAGATGTTTGGTAAACATGGGCGTAGGTTAATCCGAGATTGATAGCCTGATTCGGCTTAAACGCCAACTGACCAATAATGGTACTGTCGCCCTCAAAAAGTCCTTTATTGGGACCCGGGTCAGACGCAGTAGCACTACCTCTAGCATAGTAACCAGCACCCAGGGTGATAGCGTCATTAGCTTTGAGGTTCAGTGCGATACCAGATCCACCACGAGCTTGACGATAGATGGGACTAAAACGTCCGTAACGGGAGATGGAACCTGATCCACTGCTCTTAAAGTCAGGGTTAAAGGCTTCAAAGTTGTCATCTAGGTCAGCACCTATGGCATCAACCTTCACACTAAGATTGGGAAGGGGGTTGAAGGCGTAGTTGAGTTTATCAACTGAAAGCGCGTTATCCGCAGTGCTGTCATAACCCAAACGAGCCATGTTAGTACCCGTGCCACCTGCAGCAGCATTGCCGGATAGACTGCGAATATTCCCAGCATTTAACCTAGTTTGCAACCTATCCTTACCGCTAAAGCTGCTTTCCAAAGTCAACCTTACCCGGTCAGAGAAAGTGAAGTTGGAATTAATTTTCTCAGTACCGCCAGCTACACCGTTTCCAAAAGCTTGGGTAAGACCAAAAATAGCTTCACCCTTCAACTTGGTGGTGGTGGAGAACTGATTAGCTTCCAACTCACCAGTACGTGCTTCCAACGCATCAACTTGACCACGGAGAGTAGCCAATTCAGCGGAAAATTCTTCTTGTAAACGCTGTAAGGTGGCCAAATCTTCTTTTTTAACTGCATCAGCCGTTGAAGAAGCAATTAGCTCACTAACTCTTTCTAAACAAGCATTTAAACTAGCCGCGAATTCAAAGCGGTTTAGGGTGCGGTTACCACGGAATGTACCATCGGGATAACCAGAAATACAATTATAACGCTCAACTAAGGATTGCAATGCTTGGAACGCCCAATCTCTTGGCTGGACGTCACGAAACTGAGAAACAGAAGTTGTTTGACTAATCTTATCAGACGACAATTGAGCAACGCTGGTGGTTGGCTCTTTCACTTCATTTGCTAATACGCTGTTGGCAGAAAGGATGGTAGCTGCAACAACCGGACTCACTCTGAGAACACTCCAAAATAGTTTTGTCATGTTTTTACCTTTTCTCACACCTAAAGAAAATCAGGAAGATTTAAATCCCTATCATCAAATCCATTGATGGTTCGGGGAATTTACATATCATACCCTTACTGACTACTATACACTATTTTTGTTCCGGAACACAAATTATAAATTTTAATTTTTTATAGCCTTGGCTATCTCCAAGCCAGAATGGCTATTCTACCTGGCTCAACCGGAGAATAATACTGCGTTTGTGACGTGATATTTTTCCCTGGACCTCAAATTTCTGCAACAGTCTGGTAATTGTCACCCTGGTTGTGTTCAACACCTCTGAAATATCTTGATGGGTCAGGTTCAAATCAATCAACTTGCCCTGTTCCAAATCCCTACCAAATTTATCCCCTAACCACAGCAAAAAATGCCACAATCTTAACGACGTGGGCTTACAATGCAAAATATGTAAAATTTGTTCTGTCTGTTGAATGTGGGATAGCAAGCACTCAATGTGTTCATGCCACAAATGGGGAGGTATGATTGTTGCTTCTACACTAGTTAAACACTGAATTTGATAAGGTGTGACTTTTGACAAAGCATGACCAGTAATATCTCCAGGTCCCCAGTAACCTAGGGTAATACCCGTGCCCTCTTCATTCCAGGTCAAGGTGCGCACTACACCACGCTCAATCCGCCACAGAACATCATTTCTGACCGGAATAATTGAGTGCTGGGTAAGTATCTGTTGCGGCAAACTCTTTCTTGGTAGATGGATGATATTTTCAGTAGGGTTCATTGCCAGAAATGCCAGAAGGGTTTATTAATAGAGGTTAGTTACTGCAATGTTAAATAGTGACATCTTAATAATTGTTAGACTTTATAATCAGTTATTAAGCTCTACAAGCTTTAGCTATATGGTTTAAAGGCAATTTTAAGAGCCTATCACCCTTTGGCTAAAGCCGTAACATATTGTTTGACAATATCTGACTACAATAGCAAAGATTAATAATTAAAAGGTTAAGAATGAGTTATCATCTGGTAAAAAATTGAACCCAGCTTAAGACCCCCAAGGGTAAGCTGTCGTGCAGGTAATAATTTATTGATCGAGCGCAAAACCCCATCCCCTTGTGGGTGGGGCGGTTGACTTTGACAATCCATGTAAATTGTCTAGTATTGTCCGCCATCGGTTGACCGTCACTTTCTGGGTAGACAATTTCAGGCGTCTTTGCACCCTGATGAACGTCACGTAATAAGGTTGTTTCCAACAACCTTATTACGTCACAACACCTATTCCTTCTTACGAAGGTCAAGACTATTTAAGTCTAATGCGGATGTGTTTGTGGCTGGGGGGTTTCTAGTCGCAATACCTATTCCTTCTTAAGAAGGTCAGGACACTACCATAACACACCTTTTTTTGGTTGTCAACCAATTGTCGCAATACCTATTCCTTCTTACGAAGGTCAAGCTTACGTACAGCAGAAGAAGTGCCAACCGTTTTTTGTTGACCTTCGCACTTTCTTCGTTAATTACTGATTTTTCTGTCTAAAGATAGATGTAACTATTCCTATAGACAGAAGACAAAGTTTTTATTACCAGGTTAATATTATATTTAACCAGTTACGTTCATGTTTAATTCCAATTTTATGCTTATAAATATGCCATTACAAGAAATATCACACTTTAAAAATAAAATTATCTTTGGTGATAACTTATCTGTTCTTAAACAAATAGAAAATGATACTTTTGATTTAATTATTACCTCACCTCCATATTTTCAGCAGCGTAATTATGGCAATGGTGATTTAGAAATCGGTAATGAATCCACAGAAGCAGAATATTTAAACAATATACTAACTGTTTTTCAAGAATGTGTAAGAGTTTTGAAAAGCACAGGAGCAATAGTTTTTAATTTGGGAGATAAATATATTAATGGAAGTTTATCCCTCATACCTTATAAATTTGCTATTCAAGCTACTGAAAATAATAATATTTTTTTGATTAATCAGATTACTTGGTCAAAACTTAACCCTACACCACGTCAGGATAAAAAAAAGTTAATACAAGCTACAGAACCTTTTTTCATATTTGCTAAATCTAAAGATTACTATTTTAATCTAGATAATTATTTACAACATTTAGATACATTCAATAAAACAGCAAAAACTAAACCATCAGATAAATTAGGTAAAAAATACCTGGAATTAATTAAAAATTCTGACTCGAGTGCAGAACAAAAAGCAAATGCCATTAAAGCATTAAACGAGGCAATTTCAGCAGTGCATAATGGCGACATTGAAGGATTTAGAATGAAAATAAACGGCGTGCATAAATTGGCTTATGGTGGTCAAAATGGAGGTAGAAATAACCAAATCAAAAATAATGGATTTACTATTATTAGAATTTTAGGAAATGCCATGAAAAAGGATATTATAGAAAGTCCGGTAGAAGTAACTAAAAATAATCATCATCCAGCAGTTTATCCTTTATATATTATTCAGGAACTTATTAAGTTATTAAGTAAAGAAGGAGATTTTGTCCTTGATCCTTTTTGTGGTAGTGGTACAACTTGTTTAGCAGCTAAAAATTTAAATCGTCATTATTTAGGAATTGAAATCAATCCTGATTATGTTAATCTAGCTAATAGTCGTATGGCAGAATCTAATTTTCAACAACAGGAATTATTTATATAAGCAGAAGTTTTGAATGTTAAAAATATCGGTTCTAGAATAGAATCGGTAAGGTTATTTTTTAAAAACTTCACCATGGCTAAACACTTTAACACTGCTGTTACATCAATTACAGTGGCACCCGTTATCAAAGTTATGTCCCTATTCAAAAGACAAGGTGTGCTTAGGCGATCGCTTCAACTCTATAATAGAAGCAATCAACGGTACAGGTATAAGTTATGATAACAATCCACAATTTTCGCCGTTACCTCCTCCGCACTGAGTCCATCAGTTTCTATTTCTAACGCGTCTGACGCTTTTCTCAAAGGGGAAATCTTTCTGGTGCTATCTTTTTCGTCCCTTTCCTGAATCTCTTGCTTCAACTGCTCTAAACTCACTTCGCCTCGCCCCTGTTTAATAAAGTCTTGCTGGCGACGACGGGCCCGCTCCTCTACTGAAGCTGTAAGAAATATTTTTACTTCCGCATCAGGAAAAACATTAGTACCAATGTCTCTCCCTTCAGCGACTAAACCCCCTTTCTCACCCCATTTTTGCTGTTCTCTCACTAGGAACTGACGAACCGCACTTTGACCAGATACACCTGATACTTTTGCTGTTACTTCTCCACTGCGTATCTCTTTGGTAACATTATGATTGTTTATCCATACCTCTAGCGGAATTTCTGGATTTTCCGTGGCAATCAGTTCTATTTTACACTCTCTCGCTAAACAGGCGATCGCCTGTTCATCTTCAGGATCAGTGCCGGTTTGTAACACTAACCAGGTTATGGCTCTATACATAGCTCCTGTATCTAAATACACTAGCCCTAACTGTGTTGCCACTTGTTTAGCTACAGTAGATTTACCAGCACCAGCGGGACCGTCAATGGCGATAATTGGTTGTCTAGTCTTCACATCAGATAAAATTGTGTTGTCAATTAGTCTTGTATTACCAATGCGGGCTGCGATCGCCAACATTCCTTCTTCCTGAATTTCGTTTAAAGGCATTAGTGTACTTGGTTCAACTAATTCAATATATTCCACGTAGATATTCGTAGATTTTGCTATTTCAGCTTGGACTATTCCTAGAAGCTGATCACTATGGCGAATACCAGATTTGAAAGCTGTCTTGGCTTCAACTAAGCTTTGATGCAATAAGACAGCTTGCTCTTTTTCGGTGTCAGTCAAATACTGATTACGAGAACTCAAAGCTAAACCTGAAGCTTCTCGTACTGTTGGACAAGCAACAATTTCTATAGGAAAATTCAAGTCAGCCACTAGGCGTTTAATAATAGCTAGTTGCTGACCATCCTTGTTTCCAAAGTAAGCTCGATCTGGTTGTACCACATTAAATAGTTTGGTGACAATAGTCGTCACACCTTGAAAGTGTCCTGGTCGATAACTAGCACACAAACCGTTAATCATACCAGATGGAGGCAAAACTTGTGTAACCTGATTTTCTTGTTTGCCAGAAATTCCCATTTCTTCAGGACTAGGTGCAAAAATAACATCTACTCCCGCTTGTTCACAAAGTAATTTATCCTGATCTAAAGTCCGAGGGTAACGTTGATAATCTTCCTGAGGTCCAAATTGAAGCGGATTAACAAAAACACTGACTACTACCGTATGGTTTTCTTCTCTAGCCCTTTGAATTAGGCTTAAATGACCTATATGAAGTGCGCCCATGGTAGGCACTAACCCAACAGGAGTAGGAAACCACTGAGCTTGTTCACTCAATAATTGAGTATTATTTTTATTATTTGTTTGCTGACGACGCTCCTGTAGGTAACATCGTAAACTTGATATAGTTGTTAGTACACGCACAAAATTCCTTTAAAGTGTTCTGGTATAGCTGATAATCTCCAATGAAAAAACCTGATCTCCGAGCCAGGGAATTGAATTCCCTGGCCACCTCCGGAGCTATGCCAAGGTATGGATAAGTGCACAGGTAGAGTCGAGGAAAAGTATTATCTACCTAGAACCTCAATCCGTACTGCAGCAACACCACTACTAACCATCCCTAAGATTCGGGCGGCGCCCACAGAAAGGTCAATAACTCGACCACCTATATATGGTCCACGGTCATTAATTCGCACCACTACGGAACGACCATTGTGAGTGTTTGTGACACGAACTTTTGTCCCCAGAGGTAAACTGCGATGGGCTGCGGTCATGGCCTCCGGATTAAATCTTTCCCCGTTGGCCGTCTTTCTCCCAGCCCAATCATAACCATACCAGGAGGCCATACCTCTAAAGTTGATTCTGATCCCACCAATAGCAACTTTTTGGGGGAGTTTGGGTATAGATATATTTCCTGGCTTGGGTAAGTTGGCAATTTCCCTGACCTCAGCTGTTTCTCCCAGAATTTTTCTCAAATGATTGGTTGCTTGTAAGGCATCCTTTGCCAGATCGTTTGTACCATCTGCTAACCGGGTGGATTCATTGATTTCCACCAGCTCTTTGCCGTCAAATCTAATTGTATAACCTGGATTTACTGAAGTGGGTACACTTTTATTCCCACTCGGACGATTGTTGGTAGAATATTTCCCTTTGGGATTCCAACTGACGGTAACTTGTCTACCGTCTGCACTGTCTAGCACTAGCTGGTTAATTTTCGCTGCTACTAAGCTGGCTCTATATACTGGGTCATTGACCAAAATGGATCTGGGAGACTCCTTCGCACCCCTAATACCGCCCCCGCTGGTAATTTGGGGTGACTTACCGGTGTTTACGTTGCCGTATTTTACAACTTTACTACTCCCCACCTTTGTTTCTCCGCGAGAACCCAAAAAGGTGAGAACTGGAGTATTTCGGATGTAAAGAGTTGCTGCTTGACGACCCTGTAGGCTATGTGGTTGAATTCTGGTCACACCCTCTAGCTCAGGTTCCCGTGTTGGGGACTGGTACTCTCCCACTTTTACCGCATCACCTTTGGTAGATGCTTGTTTAATTGGGGTACTCCCCTTAGCTGTTTGAGTAAAACCCATTGCAGGTAGGCTCGCAACAGATAGAAACACGGCAGCAGTAGTCCACAAATTTTTTTGATTCATGAGTTTGTTTTTAAAGCGACTCTAGAACTTTTGTTTTTTTTACTTCTTGATGTCCTTGTGTCTTTTACCAGGTTTTGGTAACCGAGAGGACAACGCGAAATCGTTCCGTTTTCACTTTTGATTTGTAACCCGATTACACTAACATGAATTTTTGGGATTGGGGATCAGGGATTTACCGTAGGTCTGGCTTTGTTGCTTCCTGTCATTATTCTCTTTTTTCACTCCAAACCTTTTGTAAATCAGCTTTTTGGACGTGTAACATTTTTTTTCAAATGGTAAATAATTTTTTCTTAGGAAGCCATATTAACCTGCTCTTAGCTGACTGGGCTAATATCTTGATCGTTAAATCCGACAATAATTCCCCATACAGTAGTGAGAGTTATATTTGAAACACAAGTTTTATAGAGTATTTAGTTATAAAAAATATGCTTTGATAGAAATCTACGTACTATTTTGGTGGTTATATTCCTGTAAAATACCATAAAAGTCCCATCTTAACTGGCTGGTGGATTTATGGTTCAGTAAGAAAAATGTGATTTAAATGATATAAAAAGTACATCAATCTGATAAAATGTAAAGTATAAAAGTATTTGGAATGATTAACTAAATATATTGATAAGAAATTAATAGCAGTATACATAAGCCGTATTAACGGATTAAATAATACTAGTGGTGAAATAGCCAAAAAATCAGCTCAATCTTAATTCGTGGTTTTTAAGGTAATAAAAGTTACTTCGTTTTTATAAGATTTACTTTATCTATCAAATATATTGATTAAAACCAGGTATTAGCTTGATAGTAACTTTCTATATGCAAAAATTTGGTGTATTTTGTTTGTTTTATTGAAATAAGTTAAAATATGTGTTTTACAATTAGTGCAAAGTCAGTTACCTTTTACATTAGTTTATGTATTTATTAAGTTAGCATTAATGTTGGCTTAGTATGTGGTTCGCATGTAAAGTGTATAGTATAGGATAGATATATTAGTGGGCTTGAGCTAAAAAAAATGGTATCTAACACTACATCATTCAGAGATATTGAAAATCATTGGGCAAGTTTATTCATTCGCGCATTAGCCCAAAGGCGAATTCTCAATGGCTACCTTGATGGTACATTTCGCCCAGATAACCCCGTCAGTCGTGGAGAGTTTGCAGCCATGATGGGGGCGATTATCAACTTACCAGTAAAAAGGGAATATATAACGTTTAAAGACGTTCCGGATAACTACTGGGCTAGAAATGCGATCAGAAGAGTATATGAGACAGGAGTGATGACAGGTTATCCTGATCAAACTTTCCGTCCCAATGATAGGGTGTCCAGAGCCGATGTATTAGTTGTTATAGTTAATGCTTTGGGAATTGCCAGTCAGTTTTCCCCCGAACTGGTGGGTAGACTGGCACAGACCTATGAAGATGCAGCAAATATTCCCAGTTATGCCATTAATTCTATTGCGATCGCATCTGGGAATAGTTTAGTAGTGAACTATCCGAATATCAAACTACTGAACCCCCAAAGTGGAGCGACCCGTGGAGACGTGGCGGTGATGATGTATCAAGCCCTTGTGTACTTAGGTAGAGTGCAAAAGATTAATTCACCATATATTGTCACACTACCTTTAGGGGTCAAGACTGTAAAGGTGAGTCACCAGAGGGAATTTCGGGGCGCCTGGATAACAGTAGTCTGGAACAGTGATTGGCCATCTAAACCGGGATTAAGTGTGGAGCAGCAGAAAACTGAACTACTGGAAATCATCAAACAACTGCAATCCTTAAACTTCAACGCTCTAATCTTGCAAGTACGTCCAGAGGGAGACGCGGTGTATGCTTCCCCCATAGAACCATGGAGTGCTTGGATTACAGGAACTCAAGGCAAAGCTCCCGAACCGATTTACGATCCCCTGGAATTTGCCATTGAGGAATGCCATAAGCGTAATATAGAAGTTCACGCCTGGTTTAATCCCTACCGAGCAAAAACCACCACCAAAAGTGGATCTAATGTTAGTCCCCATATAGCCATAACTAATCCCGAAGTGGTTTATAGATGGGGTAATCAGTTATGGATGGATCCTGGTGCCAAAATTGTTCAAGACAGAGCTTATAATGTTATTATTGATGTACTAACTCGTTATGATGTAGATGGTATTCATCTAGATGATTACTTTTACCCCTATCCCATATCTGGTCAATCATTTCCCGACGAAAAGACATACAGTGCTTATAAAAATAGCGGTGGTAAATTGAGTGTGGAAGATTGGCGAAGAGAGAACGTCAATCAAATGGTGTGGAGGTTATCGGAAGGCATTAAAAAAATCAAAGCCCATGTAAAATTTGGCATTAGTCCCTTTGGTATTTACCGTCCGGGACAACCAGCAGGAATTGTGGGTTTAGATCCCTATAGCGTTCTGTATGCTGATTCAAAAAAATGGTTACAGGAAGGTTGGATTGACTATTTAGCACCTCAGCTATATTGGCGGACAGATCAAACACAACAAAGTTATGAAACCCTGCTAAAATGGTGGACAGAAGTCAACACTAAACAGCGACATATTTACGCTGGTAATAATATTGGACAACTAGATGGTAAAGTATGGAAAAATTCAGAAATTGAAAAACAAATTGTCATTTCTCGCAACCTGGCTGAAAATTTTTCCCTAGGGAATATCTTTTTCAGCATGAAATCCCTAGCGGAAAATCGTCAAGGGATTGGGGATCAATTTAAACAGGTGTATTACCCTCGTCCTTCCATCGTTCCTACTATGTTATGGAGAAATCAAACACCTCCACCGCCTCCTCAAAATATAACCTTTCAAGATGGAAAACTAAATTGGCAAAGGGGAGATAATAGATCTGTACGCTCTTGGACTCTCTATCGTCAAACTGGGGATACCTGGATAATACAAAGAATTTTATCTGCTGGTACTACTTTTGCAACTGTACAACCAGGTAATTATGCAGTATGTGCGGTAGATAGACTGGGTAATGAGAGCTTAGGTGTGACAATTACAGTTTCGTGAACTGAAGAGAGATAAAAAAGGGTAAAATATGTAATTTACCCTTTGTGTTGGATTAAAAAAATGAAAGAAAGACTAGACATATTATTACTAAAACTAGAACTATGTGGTTCCCGTCAGCAAGCTCAAAGACTAATTCAAGCTGGGGAAGTAATGGTCAATCAACAAATAATAGATAAACCAGGAACAGAAATAGACATAAGTGCGGAAATTCAAATTAAAGAGCATCCCCCCTTTGTTTCTCGTGGGGGTGAAAAACTGGCCAAAGCAATAAAACTGTTTGAAATTTCTGTGAGGGAGCGCATTTGCTTAGATGGGGGAATTTCCACGGGAGGTTTTACCGATTGTCTATTACAAAATGGTGCCAAACAGGTGTATGGTATTGATGTTGGTTATGGACAGGTTGACTGGAAAATCAGAAATGATGGTAGGGTGATTTTAAAAGAAAGAACAAATTTACGAGAATTACAACCAGAACAATTATATCTAGGGTTAGATAGCTTTGCTGATTTAGCAGTTGTAGACGTTTCTTTTATTTCTCTTAGTAAAGTTCTACCTGCAGTTTGGCGTTTAACTCAAGCACCAAAAGAGGCGGTGTTATTAGTCAAACCCCAGTTTGAAGTTGGCAAAAATCGTGTAGGTAAAAAGGGAGTAGTACGGGATGCTAAAGACCATGCCCAGGCAATTTTCCAGGTTTTGCAGACTGCTTTACAACTGGGATGGAATTATAGGGGATTGACTTTTTCTCCCATCACAGGACCTGCGGGGAATATTGAATATCTTTTATGGTTGAGCATGATAGGTGAAGTCTCCCAACCGGAGTTAATAACCATCGAGGAGCTAACTAAAAAAGCAGTAAGGGAGTTAACTACTAAATGAGCAATAGTTCAAATATAAGTTCAAATATAAAATCTCTCCATGAAGAGAACTATCAATTGTGGTTAGAATCAACCATTGACAATTTAAAACAGGGCAATTTTGACCATATAGATATTGACAACTTAATAGAAGAGATTTCCGAAATGGGCGGTAGTTTAAAAGATGCCTTAGAAAACAATTTAATTGTGATTTTAGCCCATTTACTCAAGTGGCAATATCAACCCCAAAAGCGTTCTGGTAGTTGGAAAGCTAGTATTAAAGAACATCGACGCCGAATTAATAAATCTATCCAAAAACACCCCTATTTAAAAAAATATTATGAGAAGATTTTTTCAGAATCCTACCTCCCCGCTGTAGATTGGGCCATGGAAGAAACTGGATTATCACCGGAAACTTTCCCATCCCAGTGTCCTTTTACCCCTGAACAGGTGTTGAATGACCAATTTTTGCCCGGAGACTAATGATGAAAAAAGATGAGCAATTGCTATCCGATAAATATAATATAGGTTACAATAGGAAAACTGTAAAAAAATAGAATGTCAAATGTTTTGGGCTGATAAAATCGCTGCTGATGCACAAGGTTACCAGGTAGTTAATGATTCTAAAACCCCTTCAGGAAGGGTTCACGTCGGATCATTGCGGGGTGTAGTTATCCATGATGTTATTTACCGTGCCTTGAAACATGCAGGTAAGCCTGTAAAATTCACCTATGGTGTGGATGACTATGACGCTTTAGATACGGTGCCCAAATATTTAGACCGGGAAAAATTTAAACCTTATTTGGGTTTTCCCTTGTGTAATGTCCCTTCTCCTGGGGAAGGTGCGCCAGACTATGCTAAATATTTCATTGGTGAGTTTTTTGAGATTTTTGAGTATTTAGGAATCCAACCAGAGACCTATTTCCTACGTGATTTATATCGTTCTGGTAAACTTAATTCCCATATCAACATCTTTTTAAAAAACGCTCACCTGGTTAGACAAGTGTATAAACAGGTCAGTAAAGCAGATCGTCCAGAAAACTGGTACCCTTTTCAGGTGATTTGTGAAAATTGTGGCAAGATAGCTACCACTGTGGTTACAGATTATAACGGTTCCGAGGTTTTTTACACTTGTCAACCGGACTCCACTAATTATGTTCAAGGTTGTGGTCATTCTGCTTGGGTGTCTCCTCTTAATGGTAATGGCAAATTACCTTGGAAGGTTGAATGGGTAGCCAAGTGGGACGTTTTGGGTGTAACTATTGAAATGGCCGGTAAAGACCACTCTCAAAAAGGTGGTTCTAGGGATGTGGCTAATGCCATTTGTCGTCAAGTTTTGGAGAAACAACCTCCCTTTCATTCACCTTATGAATTTATTCTTGTCAATGGCACAAAAATGAGTTCTTCTAAGGGTGTGGGTTCTAGCGCTAGGGAAATTGCTAATTTATTACCACCTGAGTTATTAAGGTTTTTAATGTTAAGAACTCAGCCAAGAACGGTTATTAATTTTGCCCCCAATTATGAAACCATTACTCGACTGTTTCGGGATTATGATACCTTAATTAGTAAGTATGAGGTTAATCCTGAATTAACTGAAGAGTTAATGTCTTTATTTTATGCTCAACTAGGGGATGAGGTGAAGGTTTTTCAGCCTTTTGATTACAGCACATTAATTTCTTTGTTGCAAATCCCTCGGTTAAATATTCAAGATGAAGTTGTGCAACGTAGTGCTAATTCTTTAACTGAGTATGACCAATTTATTGTCAATCAAAGAATTGCTTCAGCTCAAAGATGGTTAGAAGATTATGCGGATGAGGAAGAAAAGTTAGTTTTGTACTTAGAACAAGTGCCAGAAAAAGCCCGTGGGTTAAGTTCAGAACAGGTAACTTATATTCAAAAGTTAGCTGAAAATCTGGAATGTGTTACCCCTTGGGAAGCAGAAGCATTACAAACCGTGATTTTCTCCACTACTAAAGAGTTAAACATCCCTCCAGCGGATGCTTTTAAAGCCTTATATCTGGGATTTTTAAACAAGGAAAAAGGACCTAAAGCAGGGGGTTTATTCTCCTATTTGGAAAAATCTTTCGTTATTTCCAGATTACAAGAAATCACAAGAAAATCGCCGAAAGGCACGGAAGCCACTTGGCTTTAGACAGGAAGTGCCAACGGCGAATTTATTCGCCTTGATGTTTAACCGTGATGCGGATCTTCAATATTCCAGTGTTGTCTTCATGTTGTTGGCTGCTATTGACAAGTAAATCATATCTCAACTATACTTTTGAAATCAACAAACATTGAAGGTCGAACAATGTACGGATGCCAACAAGTTCTTATCAAGAACGAGTTAGTCGTGGAGTATATCAAACTTCTGATGGGTTCAAAATTAATGCGGACTGTAATGGTGCTGCTAATATTTTGAAAAAAGTAGCGGTGATGCTAGGAATTGATCTTAGCGGAATCAGTAGAGGCTGTTTAAGCCAGCCTCAGAAAGTTCGTTTATGGACTCTTCAGAAATCTCCGTGTCTTTAGACCGGAGAAGCTTAAAGCCTTATACCATTAGGTTCTTTCCTTTGTTTTTAAAAACAGATTCTAGCTATCCATACTCTATGGGTAGCTTAGATTAGTTAGGAGTTTTTAGCACAATTTTCGTAGGGTTCTATTTTGGCAGGTGTAGTGAACTTTATACACGACTTCATTGCGATTGGGTGATCCCAAGGAGAGTACGGATTTATTCCCCGAATGAGGGGTAAGAGTCTTGGGAAAAATATTATATGTTGCCAACTGCTTAGCCAGTTGTTGTAAAAGCTTGTCCTGTTCAGCTCGAAAACTAGAAACTTGATTACCACGATTGATAATTGTAAACCACACTAAACCGCGATCGCGTGTAGGAAGCACCCCAGCCAAAGCACTAACATCACTGAGAGTGCCAGTTTTCATGACAGTAGCATTTGGCATATTCCGATGCTGCATTGTTCCGCGATTATCTAATCCAGAGGTAGGAAACAAATCAGCTAAGCTCAAATTACTCGCCATTGCTTCTCGCTGAAGTGCCATAAACATAGCAGCAACTGCTCTGGGAGAAATGCGATTTTCCCTTCCTAGTCCAGAACCATTAATTAATTGAATTTCTGACTGAGGAACCATAGCCAATTGAGATGAGATGGATCTAACCACATCTGCACCACCTATATACTGCGATAACATTTCAGCTATTTCATTATTACTATACACATTCATCTCTTTGATGATTTGATGTAGTGGTAAAGAAAGATGACGTATTAATAAAGTTTGAGGTAGTAGTTGATTGTGGCGAGATGGTGGAGCGACCTTTATGGCACCATTAATTACCAGTTGAGGTTTCAATGTTCCCTTAGGCATAATAGAATGCTGGTAGGTTAAATTACGGTTCCAAGTTTTGTGATTGAGGGCTTGTTTAAAGATTTGACCTGCTACATTGGGATCGCTAGAGAAATTCATCGCAAACTTGCCACTAACAACCAAATTACCCTTTATCTGTTGAATACCCATTTTATTTAAAGTATTACCAATAGCAATAGCTTCTTCCCCCACAAACATAGGATCGCCACCACCACTAACAACTAAGTCACCATTGACCACCCGATTAACTATAGGACTAGTAATACCAACTAGTGTTTGAAACTGATAATTGGGACCCAAGGTTTTAAAGCTCGCTAAAGAAGTAGCTACCTTAGTTAGGGATGCAGCAGGTAGGGGTACAGTACCTTGGTGATTGGCCATTAATATGGGACCTGATTGTAGCCAAATTCCCTGATGACCGACTAAATTGGGCTCGATTAACTTAGAAGATACTAACCCTTGAAGATATTGCCTTGTGGTCATAGCTCCTACCAGACTTGGATCTGGGGCAATCACAAAGCCCGGACTGGTTTGTCCTGCTAGTGTTTCTAGAGCGCTGACAGGTTGAATTTTAATTCCCGCTAAATCCAGCCAAATAGAAATTAAACCTGAACCCAATAATTCCAGCATATTTAATTCCCTTACATTAGAATATGTAATATAATCTTATATTCAATAGATTAATATATAGATTTCCTGGGCAAGAAGAACGCGCCCAGGTTGAAATTATAGCTTTTTTTTGCCAAGTTTGCAACAGGGTGGATTTAGACACCACACCCACAATCCACCTTTACCCCTGCTTTGGTTCGAGTATCTCTTCCACAGTTTTAGACAAAGTGGATTTAGGTACTGCACCTACATGGAAACCAACCTTTTCTCCTCCTTTAAAAACTATCAGTGTAGGAATACTGCGAATACCATACTTACTTGCAACATTTGGGCTTTCGTCTGTATTGATTTTAACGACTTTCAGTTTTCCTGCATACTGTATAGCAATTTCCTCCACCACAGGGGCAACCATACGACAAGGACCACACCAGGGGGCCCAAAAATCAACCAATACGGGAATTGGACTGTCAATAACTTCTTGTTCGAAAGAAGCGTCTGTAACTTCTAATGCTGCTGACATTGCTAAAAACCTTCATCTGATATAGTTGTGAGCTTTATGACAATTCTATCACACCTTGACATATTGGAGATTTGATCAGAGACTTTTGCCGAAAGTGCCTCATTTTTCCTTCTAAGATTCTAAGATCTAATAATTAAGAAACCGCCCGAAATAAAGTTCAGGCGGAGTGTGGTGTGAGGAGTGAACGGAAACATTTGTCTCCGCTATTTCTATTGTAAGCTACAGATATGGTTTTTCGCAGGTTTGTTGACAGTAGTGGCAAATTTTTTTTCCACAACCTAACTTAACTGACCTTTACTTACCCATACCCAGTTGTTGAGCTTTTTGATAAACCTTACCCTCTGTTAGTAAAGAAGGAGCAATTATAACTTCCACCTGTTGCATCTCTTTGAGGTTTTTAGCCCCTAGGGTGCCCATACTGGTTTTTAAAGCCCCTAACAGGTTATGAGTTCCATCATCCAGTCCAGCTGGACCTTTGAGAATTTGTTCTAGGGTACCTGTTGTACCAACGCGAATGCGAGTACCACGGGGAAGAACAGGACTAGGAGTTGCCATACCCCAATGATAACCCCGACCTGGCGCCTCTGCTGCTCTAGCAAAGGGTGAACCAATCATCACTCCGTCAGCACCGCAGGCAATACACTTACAAATGTCTCCACCAGTAATTAAACCTCCATCGGCAATAATGGGAACATATTTACCAGTTTCTTGATAAAAATCCTCCCTAGCTGCAGCACAATCAGCAACTGCGGTAGCCTGGGGTACGCCTACACCCAAGACACCACGGGATGTACAAGCAGCACCTGGTCCAATACCTACTAAGACGGCTGCAGCACCAGCTTTCATTAAGTTCAAGGTTACTTCGTATGTAACACAGTTACCTAAAATAACTGGTATGGGCATAGAATGGCAGAACTGCACTAAATCAAGTGGGGTGATGGACTCTGGTGAAATGTGGTCAGTAGAGACCACTGTGGCTTGGATGAAAAATAAATCTGCTCCACTTCTAGATACCACTTCACCATATTTGCCAGCTCCTGCTGGTGTAGCACTAACTGCGGCGATCGCACCCTGTTGTTTAATTTCCTGAATACGTTTTTCAATTAGTTCGGGCTTGATTGGTTCGGCATAGAGATCTTGCATGAGGGAAACAAACTCTTCTTTACCCACAGAGGCAATCTTATCCAAAATGGGATTTGGATCGTCATAGCGAGTTTGAATTCCTTCTAGGTTGAGAACCCCTAAAGCTCCCAACTCAGATAACTTTACAGCCATATCCACATCAACCACCCCGTCCATGGCACTGGCAATAATTGGTATTTCTCTTTCGATCTTACCAATTTTCCATCTAGTATCCGCCAAACTGGGATCTACTGTTCTTTTACCGGGGACTAGGGCAATTTCATCAATGCCATAGGCTCGGCGAGCCTTTTTTCCCCGCCCAAGTTGAATTTCCACTCTTGCACCTTTCTCAAATCAGTTTAAGCTAGGGTATCAAAATTAGGGGGATATTGGGGGAGGAAAAAACTATGAACATTAATAATTATCTTGCAGACTGGATTCTATCAAATATGGCACCATCAGCAAAGAATTGCTTCTGCACTGCATCCCAACCACCTAAATTGGAAACTGTATAAAGCTTAACAATTTTGGGAAATTTATTGGCTACCTCTTTGGCTACCGTGGGATCAACTGGTCTAAATCCAACCTTGGCAAATTCCCTTTGTGCTTGTGGCGTAAATAAAAATTCCACAAATGCTTCCGAAACTTCACGAGTACCTCGTTTATCCACAATTTTATCCACTACGGTTACAGGACCCTCTATAGAAATATTCGTTGGTGGCACTGCGTAGGTTGTATCTGCTTTACCCTGTTGTGCTGCTAAAATTAGTTCGTTCTCATAATTCAGTAGTACATCTCCCTGATTCTTTTTATAAAATGCGTCACTTGCTTCTCTAGCATCTTTGGGTAACACTACTACATTTTTGAACACCTTTTGCACAAAGTCTAGGGCTTGTTTTTCATTACCTCCATTTCGAGTCACTGACCCCCATAAAGCTAAAAAGTTCCATCTTGCCCCTCCTGATGTTTTGGGATTAGCTGTGACTATTTTTACTCCTGGTTTAATTAAATCTTTCCAAGTGTTAATACCTTTAGGATTTCCTGCTCGTGTTTCGATGGCTACAACTGAACGGGTAACTATAGAATTATTAGGTGCTTCCTTTTCCCACCCTGGGTTAATCAAACCTGCTTTTTCTATTCTCTTAGTGTCCAGTGCTAGTGCTAATCCTACTACGTCTGCTTGTAATCCATCAATCACCGCACGAGTTTGAGTACCGGAACCACCATAACTTTCTTTGATGATTACATCTTGACCTTTTTCCCTTTTCCACTTGGCTACGAACTCGGGAATAATTTTACTGTAAGCAGCTTTTGTAACTGCATAAGTTACAAGAGTAATCTCTACGGTCTTGGGTTTCTGACTAATTAACTTGTTTTGATTTGCACTTCCCGCCAATACGGGTAATACGGTGCTAACACCTAAAATAACCGCCAACACTGTATTGGTAGTTTTTAAAAACGCTACATTTTTGATAGACATGGTAACTTTTCCTCTGATTGTTGTAATCCACTGTAAGTTGATAGGCAATTTGTAATTAGCCTACTGATTGGACTCTATCAAACCGCTCACTCAAAATCAATAGTTAAAAGACTAAATATCTACCGTATAATCGGTGTATTTAATTAAATCATAGATTATAGCTTTATTATAAGTAATACTTATCTAATAATTTTCTAATAATTTTTTTGATCTAGTGGGCAACTTTTGTCCCTAACCTGCTAGAATCACCTCATTGTCTATCGTCAAAGTCAGGTTTTCTTTCCCATATTTTTAAAATTACCAAGGAGAACACAAATGGGTTGGGGTTGTAGATTACCCGTAAGCATACTGCGCGTAAAACCGACCAAGAGTTTTATTTCACCTTGCTTAATAGGTATATTTTTAGGTGTGGTGGTTAGTGGTTGTGGAGATAGGGGAACTAATTCCTCTAGTAAGAAAGAGGTGGAAATCACTTTAGTGTCCTTCGCCGTGACAAAGACCGCCCATGAAGCGATTATTCCTAAATTTGTGGAAAAATGGCAACAAGAGCATGGGCAAAAAGTGATATTTAAACAAAGCTATGGGGGTTCTGGTTCACAAACTCGTGCGGTAATTGATGGTTTACCCGCTGATGTTGTGCACCTAGCTTTGGGCTTGGACACTAAAAAGATTGAAAAAGCAGGTTTAATTCAACCAGGTTGGGAAAAAGAAGCTCCGAATAATGCTATAGTTTCCCAGTCTGTAGCTGCTTTGGTAACCCGCCCAGGCAATCCTAAAAATATTAATACCTGGGCTGATTTATCAAGGGATGATGTAAAACTAATTACTGCTGATCCTAAAACATCCGGGGTAGCACGTTGGAACTTTCTGACTTTGTGGAACTCAGTGATTAGGATTGGTGGTGATGAAGCCAAGGCTAAGGAATTTGTGAGCCAAGCATATAAAAATGTTCCCATTTTAACAAAGGATGCGAGGGAAGCCACAGATACTTTCTTTAAACAGGGTCAAGGGGATGCTTTGATTAACTATGAAAATGAGATATTTTTAGCGCAGGAAAATGGAATGAAGGTTAATTACACAATTCCTGACGTGAATATTTCCATTGATAATCCCATTGCGATTGTAGATAGGAATGTTGATAAACATAACAATAGGGAAGTAGTGGAGGCTTTTGTTCAGTTCTTATTTACTCCCCAAGCTCAAGAGGAATTTGCCAAAGTTGGTTTTCGTCCAGTAAATACTACCGTAGCAAAAAGTAAAATCTTTGTAGATAAGTATCCTCCCGTTAAGACTTTGAGTACAGTGAAAGATTTAGGCGGTTGGGGAACCGTGCAGAAAAAGTTTTTTGATGATGGAGCCTTATTTGACCAGATTCAAGCCCGGGGCAAATAGTTGAATCAATTATGAATTTAGAATTATGACCTTATCCACACCCACAGATGTGAGCAACTCCAACAGACCAGGTTTTGCCAGAACATTGTTAAATAGCGCGACTCGTTTATCTTGGACATGGCGAATTACTATTTTTTACCTGTTGGTCATGTTATTTTTACCCGTTTTGGCTATGTTTCTCAAAGCTGGTACGGAACCACCAACAAAGTTTTGGCAAATTGCTACCAGTGAAATAGCTTTAGCCACTTATAATGTGACTTTTATTACTTCCCTTTTGGCGGCGGCGGTTAATGGGGTGTTTGGAACCCTAGTGGCCTGGGTTCTGGTCAGGTATGATTTTCCCTTAAAACGAATTGTGGATGCCACCGTAGATTTACCATTTGCCTTACCCACTTCAGTAGCTGGTTTAACCTTAGCGACTGTTTACAGTGATAATGGTTGGTTAGGCTCTCTATTGGCACCTTGGGGAATTAAAGTTTCTTTTACTCGGTTAGGTGTAGGTGTAGCAATGGTATTTATATCCTTGCCTTTTGTGGTGCGAACTGTACAACCTGTACTGCAAGAAATGGAAAAGGATGTGGAAGAAGCTGCGTGGAGTTTGGGCGCTTCCCCATGGCAGACATTTATGAAAGTGATTTTGCCACCCCTATTACCGACAATTTTAACCGGAGTGGCTTTAGGTTTTTCCCGTGCTGTGGGTGAATATGGCTCCACAGTCATTATTTCTTCTAACACACCATTTCAAGACTTAATTGCACCAGTATTGATTTTCCAAAGATTGGAACAATACGATTATTCGGGTGCAACAGTAATAGGGGTGGTCTTACTGCTGATTTCCCTGGTTTTATTGGTGGCAATTAATTTATTACAGGCTTGGGCAAGAAGATATGACAACAAATAAATCACGACAAAAATCACAATATCAAAAACAGCAAAGTTGGGTACCATCTGTTTTAATTGCCATAGCAGTTGGTTATTTATTTCTGGTACAGTATATTCCAGCTATTAATGTTTTTGTTCAAGCCTTTATTAAAGGTGTTGAACCTTTCTGGAATAACTTAACCAAAACAGACTTTCTTCATGCGGCCTGGTTAACTCTCTTGTTAGCAGTAATTTCCGTACCTATTAACGCTGTATTTGGTCTATGTGCAGCCTGGGCGATCGCACGGCATAAATTTCCTGGGCGTGCAATAGTTTTAAGTATTATTGACCTTCCCTTTTCCATTTCCCCCGTAGTAGCGGGTCTAATGATTGTTCTGCTATACGGGAGACAGGGATGGTTTGGAGGTTGGTTGCAATCCCATGATATTCAAATTATCTTTGCCTTTCCTGGGATGGTTCTAGCGACTTGTTTTGTCAGTATGCCATTTGTTGCTAGAGAAGTGATTCCAGTATTGGAGGAGTTTGGTAAAGATCAGGAAGAAGCAGCAAAAACCCTAGGAGCTAATGAGTGGCAAACATTTTGGCGTGTTACACTACCCAGCATTCGTTGGGGTTTACTTTATGGTTTAATCTTAACTAATGCCAGATCCATGGGGGAATTTGGGGCGGTTTCTGTAGTATCTGGAAACATCGCTAATACTACCCAAAGTTTACCTTTATTTGTAGAGGATGCCTATAAACAATATGAAACGGAGGCGGCTTTTTCTGCAGCAGTTTTGTTAGCACTTTTGGCAGTGGTCACCTTGGTGTTAAAAGAGATTTTAGAGCGCAAAACTCGTATTAAGGATGATGGGGAAAACTAGAAAACTAATTGTGGGATAGGCGTTCTTTCCCACCTTCACCTGGTTGACGGCTATAATTGACCAAATAACAGCAAATATATAGGCATGAAACCGTGACCGAAACTGGAAAGTACAAGGATACCGTTAATCTCCCCCAAACTGATTTTGATATGCGGGCAAACGCAATAAAACGCGAGCCAGAAATCCAAACATTTTGGGCGGAAAATAACATTTACTCGCGCCTGGCTCAAGAAAACCCGGGCGAACTATTTATACTTCATGATGGACCTCCCTATGCCAATGGCTCATTGCATATTGGTCACGCTTTAAACAAGATTCTCAAAGATATTATTAACCGTTACCAATTACTGCAAGGTCGTAAAGTTAGATACGTGGCTGGGTGGGATTGTCACGGACTGCCAATTGAATTGAAAGTCCTGCAAGCTATGAAGTCCGCAGAACGGCAAAATCTCACTCCCTTACAGTTACGTCAAAAAGCAAAAGATTTTGCTTTAGTAGCAGTTAGGGAACAACTAAATAGTTTTAAACGTTATGGGATATGGAGTGATTGGGATCATCCCTATTTAACCCTACAGCCAGAGTATGAAGCCGCCCAAATTGGTGTATTTGGCAGAATGTACTTAAAAGGATATATCTACCGAGGTCTCAAGCCTGTGCATTGGAGTCCCAGTTCTAAAACCGCTTTAGCAGAAGCTGAATTAGAATATCCAGAAGGACACGTTTCTAGGAGTATTTACACCGTTTTTCCAGTAATTAAGGTTTCGGAAAAGCTGAAATCAGTTTTGGCACATTTTATGCCCGATTTGGCACTGGCTGTGTGGACAACTACTCCCTGGACCATACCTGGCAATTTAGCCATCGCAGTTAATGGGTCATTAAATTATGCGGTGGTGGAGGTTTTACCTAATGAAACTTCCCTTTTCCACCACAAATATCTGATTGTGGCCACTGATTTAGTTCCCCGCTTGACCACCATTCTCAATGTGGATTTGAGAGTGCAGGTGAGTTTTGCTGGTGAGGATTTAGAACATACTATCTACCGTCATCCCCTATTTGACCGGGAAAGTCCTGTGCTTATTGGTGGTGATTATATTACTACCGATTCCGGTACGGGTCTGGTACATACAGCTCCCGGTCATGGTCAAGAAGATTACATTGTCGGACAGCGTTATGGCTTACCAATCCTCGCTCCCGTAGATGAAAATGGTAATTTTACTCAGGATGCTGGTAAATTTGCTGGCTTGAATGTTCTAGGGGAAGGTAACCAAGCAATTATTGATGCTCTTGCACAAGCAGGTTCTTTACTAAAAGAAGAGGCTTATCAACATAAATATCCCTATGACTGGCGTACTAATAAACCAACTATCTTCCGAGCTACAGAACAGTGGTTTGCTTCAGTTCATGGCTTTAGAGAGGATGCTTTAAAGGCGATCGCCTCAGTAAGGTGGATTCCTCCCCAAGGGGAAAACCGTATTACCCCCATGGTAGCAGAGCGATCGGATTGGTGTATTTCTCGTCAACGGGCTTGGGGTCTTCCTATTCCCGTATTCTACGACCAAGAAACGGGGGAGGTATTGCTAAACGAGGACACCATTAATCACGTTCAAGCTATTATTGCCCAGCGAGGTTCTGATGCTTGGTGGGAACTAGAAATTGCAGAACTCTTACCAGAACCCTACCGTAGTAATGGGCATAAATATCGTCGAGGTATGGATACTATGGATGTGTGGTTTGACTCTGGTTCTTCTTGGGCAGCTGTAGCTAATCAGCGACAGGAACTAACCTATCCCGTTGATATGTATTTAGAAGGCTCAGATCAACATCGAGGGTGGTTCCAGTCTTCCCTATTAACCAGCGTAGCAGTAAATGGCATTGCTCCCTATAAAACCGTATTGACCCATGGATTTGTCCTTGATGAACAAGGAAGAAAAATGAGTAAGTCAATTGGTAATGTGGTAGATCCACAAATTATCATTAATGGTGGTAAGGATCAGAAAAAAGACCCCGCCTACGGTGCAGATGTGTTGCGATTATGGGTTTCCTCCGTTGATTATTCCGGGGATGTCCGTTTAGGGGGTAATATCATTAAGCAACTAGCTGATATCAGGAATAAAATCCGTAATACGGCAAGATTTTTATTGGGTAGTCTACATGACTTTGACCCGGAAAAAAATGCGGTTTCTCTGGAAAAATTGCCGGAATTGGATCGGTACATGTTGCATCGTATATACGAGGTGTTTAGTGAAGTAACAGCAGCCTTTGAAACCTTTCAATTTTTCCGATTTTTCCAAACAGTTCAGAATTTTTGCGTTGTAGACCTGTCTAACTTTTATTTGGATATTGCCAAGGATAGATTATATATTAGCGCAGCTGATAGTTTTAGAAGGCGCAGTTGTCAAACAATCCTACATATAGCCCTGGAAAACCTAGTCAGGGCGATCGCTCCAGTGTTGTGTCATACTGCGGAAGACATTTGGCAATTTATTCCCTATTCCAGAAGTGAGAAATCAGTGTTTCAAGCTGGGTGGGTAAAGGTTGATCCCCAGTGGAAAAATCCTGAATTGGAAAATAAATGGCATACTTTGAGGATGCTGCGCACGGATGTTAATAAGGTCTTGGAACAGGTGCGGATGGAAAAAAGGATTGGTTCCTCCTTAGAGGCCAAAATATTAGTTCACCTTACCAATTCGCATTCACCCCTATCTCAAACCATCAAAGACTTCCATTTCAACCCGGATAGGGAGAATGGAGTGGATGAACTGAGATACCTGCTCATAGTATCACAAGTAGAAATCCCAGAGGATTTAACCCAACTCTCCCAATTGCAATATACAACAACTACAGAAAATTGGACCATAGGGGTGGTAAATGCGGAGGGAGAGAAATGCGATAGGTGTTGGAATTATTCCACTCATCTGGGAGAGTCCTCAGACCATCCCCTGTTGTGTGAGAGATGTATTTTGTCCCTAGCGGGTGAGTTTTAGACCTGTCTAAGTAGGTGGGTGGAATTAAATATAAGATGAACGTAGGTTGGGTTGAAGTATGAAACCCAACACCCGCACGGGTTACGCCACCGCTAATCCATCCTACAAATAATTGTGAAATTGTGCCTCCCTACTTAATGGAACTAAGCTGAGATTGAGCTATTCTTCCTCCTGTTCACGAGGGGGAATAAGCTCAAATTCTTGTTCTAGCAGATCTCTGTCACTACCATAAATTACATTTTCTTTGCCAATAACTGTTTCTTGGGCAAAGTTACGGGTGAAGTCTATTTTCTTTTGTAAACTCTCACTAGGATCTGCGAGAACTCTTACTCGCTCTAAACGCTCGCGGTTGCGACTGGCAATTTTTTGGTTGCGCGATTGAATCCAAAAATAACGTCCCAAGGGTATCCCCAAAAAGCCAATTCCATAACTCAACAGTAACCAATAAATACTTTGCACAAAACCTACTAGTCCCCCCGCTTCTAAGCCAACTGTCTGAGTGAGTAAATTACCTAGCACTAAAGCTCCTACCAGATTTAGCGCTCCCAAACCGGCACTCATCATAATTTGTCCAGAATTAGCAGCACTAAATTGCCATGGGTTCTCTTCTAAGAATAAATCTACTGGTTCATCTATTTTTTTGCTGGCTTGTACCTGCAATTCAGGAAAATAATACACAATTTGTCCATCTGGACTTACCTGAGGTTTACCATTGTACCTGACCAAAACTGGTAACATATAATCTTCATATTCCTGTTGGTATTTTTCCCCTAAATTATCTAAATAGGGGGCAATTTGTTCAGCAACTACTGCTCCTTGATTATTAGTAATTACACTGCCAATTTGTTGCCAACGTCTTTCCTCTAATTTGCTGTTAGGATTACCATCACCAAATAAAAAGGAAAATACTGCTTCCAAAAAGTTTAACTCCCCATTCCCCCGATTTTCTTTTCTTTCTATTCGTCTTTCTTGACTATAATAATTCGGACTAAAATACCAAAACAAATCTGGAAAAAAGAAGATATCAAATCCCCTAAATCCTCCATCCCTATTATCTTCATCCCGATTTGAGCTGCTGGCAGTAATAATGATAATTATAGTTAAAGTGATGATGACAATTGAAGCAATCAGTAAAACACCAAAAGAAATCCTAATTATATAAAACAGCACCTGCCAAATCTTTGCCCACCACTCCTGTAAGCGCAATTGCACATACTTGTTTCTTAAAATTGTTCTAAAATTCTGTGGAAATTGATAAACAATGTCCCCCGTATCTGCTACTTGTAAATGCCCACCTGCGTCAGCAGCTAAAACTAACATTCCTTCATTTGCTTCAGCAAGTCCCAAACCAGATCTAGCAGCTACATCACCTACTGTAACACGGTAGCCGAGCTTTTCTATGGCTCCCATAATAGCGGGATTAGGTATCATTCTCCCCTCCTATTGTATTCCATGAAGCAGGTTGTTTTTTTTGACTTCATGGTAGTGATTATAGCATTTTTGGGAAGCTAAAAACTGGGGCGCTAGGATTCGAACCTAGGGATGGCGGGACCAAAACCCGCTGCCTTACCGCTTGGCTACGCCCCATTGATTTCACTTCACTACTATAGCAGTTACCCCTGGGATGGTGTCAAGTATTTTTTTAAAAAATTTTTTCTGTCAACATCTAAGGTCACCTTGTTGGTCAGGGAGTATGTCAAGATAGTGATAGACTCGCTTGATTTATTTTATGATGAGATTATGAGCCAAGAGGAATCTTCTACTGCAAAACTGACGGATGACGGGTGGGAGGAACCAACTACTCCTGTAACCCCACCGCCGACGGAAATTTTATCGCCAATTGAATCTTATGTCAGTCAGGTGGTGGAATCAGATCCCCATCTCAATTCTTTGTATACGGTTACAGCAGAACAGGTAGCTGATTTACAATCTACTCAAGCTGCACTAAAAACGGAAATCTCCCAACTACAAGTAACTTATATTGCGCTTCAAAGTCAAGTATCGGAGACCCAAACCAATCTTTCTAGAATAGTGCAGGAGTCATTATCTCTTTTAGAACAACGTAAACAAAATCTACAAATATCCGTGGAGCAATTAGAACGGAGACAAGAACGCATTAAAAATGAAATGCGCACAAGTTTTGCAGGAACTTCCCAGGATCTGGCAATTCGGGTACAGGGTTTTAAGGACTACCTCACAGGGAGTTTACAGGACTTGGTGACCGCAGCGGAGCAATTACCTCTTGTTCCCATTCCAGAAAAACTTAAATCGGTAACTACGGAAGTTAAGCAGGATTTTGCCAAAGAAGTTAAATCTAATGTAAGCCAGTCTGTTAGTGTACAGTTCGCTCAACAACAGTTTCAAGAAACAACCAAGCAGATTCAGCGACTACTAGAACAGTATCGCAATCAACCAGACTATTATGGTCCTCCATGGCAACTAAGACGCACTTTTGAACCCGTCCATGTAGAACGAGTTTCTAAATGGTTTTTTACTCTGGGTGGACGTGGTGCTTTACAAACCATGAGTAGTCGTCTGCAAAATGTTTTGATTTCTTCCGCAGCAGTATCAATTCTACACAAACTATATGGCGATCGCCTGCGTACACTAATTTTAGCGAATAGTCCTGAAAGGTTAGGGGAATGGCGCAGGGGTTTACAAGATTGTTTGGGTATTGGTCGTTCTGATTTTGGTCCGGACAGAGGTGTGGTATTATTTGAAGCAGCTACCGCTTTAGCCCAAAAGGCGGATAGACTAATTAAGTCTAATCAAATGCCTTTGATTATCATTGATGATTCTGAAGAGCAGGTTAGTTTAGGACTATTGCAATTTCCTTTGTGGTTAGCTTTTGCGCCTGATCCTAAAATGATGCGAGATAGATATGATGAAGATTTCTAATAACTAGGTTGTAAATTATGACTATTTGGTTTGTGTGGTGTGGGTTGGTAATTATATTAGCCTATCTATTGGGTTCCTTTCCCACAGGATATCTGGTGGGTAAAATATTAAAAGGCATTGATATTAGACAAGTCGGATCTGGCTCTACTGGTGCAACTAATGTTTTGAGAACTTTAGGTAAAGGTCCAGGTGCTTTTGTACTAATCATTGACTGTTTGAAAGGAGTTCTAGCCATTAATTTAGTGTATATATTATACAGTAGTCAATTGAACTTAATGGATAGCAGTTTAAATGTGGAAGCATGGCAATCGTGGTTAGTCACCTTAGTAGGGTTGATGGCAATATTGGGACATAGCAAGTCCATATTTTTAGGTTTTACTGGTGGTAAGTCAGTAGCTACCAGCTTAGGTATTTTATTAGCAATAAATTGGCAAGTAGGTCTAGGTACTCTGGGTGTGTTTGTAGTGATGATTGCCATATCTAAAATTGTTTCTTTAAGTTCCATTGCTGGTGCAATTGCTGTTTCCATTTTGATGGTAGTTTTTCAACAACCCTTGGCTTATATTATATTTAGCTTGCTTGGTGGTTTGTATGTAATTATTCGTCACCGTAGTAATATTGACAGACTATTAGCAGGTAAAGAACCAAAAATTGGACAAAAGGTGGAAACTCAGTCAGAACAACTAACCGGGGAAGGTTGACGTTGCGATCGCCTGGGCGATAGCTCAGAATTAACCAATCCCCTGTCTCATTTTTGTGGTAAATATCAATTGCGATCGCACTGTGATTTTTTGTGCCACCACTCATTGCATACACGCGACCATCGATTAGCTCGTGCTTTTCTAACTGCTGTTCTTCCCAACAAAAATACTCTTCAGGTGTGAAATACTGGTTCTCTTCTTTGACTGCAATCATAGGAATATGAAAGTTTCTCATATCTTCTTAGACCTAGCTGCTGGTGAAGTAGCACCTGTAGCATTAACCGCTCCCGCAATCAACGGTTAATAATTTAATAACCAATACTGGTAAATGAAAAGCTCCTCACCTGGTGGGGGGCTTTTTTTATGGCGTATTATTTGAGTAATGCCATGAGTTGAGGGTGTTGGGTGCTGGTTTCAATGAAGATCCCTTATGAGCTGGTCTATAGAGGTTCTAGAATAAAATCGGTAAGGTTATTTTTAAAAACTCCTTCTCACCATGCCCAAACACTTTAATACTGCTGGTCCTTGCCAATCTGATATCCACTATATGCTCTCCCCAACGGTTCGACTACCGGATTTGAAAGCACTAATTGATGGTCGCAATTACTTTATCATTCATGCGCCGCGACAAGTAGGCAAAACCACCGCTATGATAGCTCTAGCTCAAGAATTGACTGATAGTGGGGAATACACCGCCGTCATGCTCTCTGTGGAAGTAGGATCGGGATTTTCCCATAATCCCCAGCAAGCGGAGCAGGTTATTTTACAAGAATGGAAACAGGCAATTAAGTTTTACTTACCCAAAGAACTACAACCATCCTATTGGCCAGAGGGTGAAACAGACTCAGGAATAGGCAAAACTTTAAGTGAGTGGTCTACCCAATCTCCAAGACCTCTTGTAATCTTTTTAGATGAAATAGATTCCCTGACAGATGAAGCTTTAATCTTTATTTTAAGACAATTACGTTCGGGTTTTCCCCGTCGTCCCCGGGCGTTTCCCCATTCGGTGGGGTTGATTGGTATGCGGGATGTGCGGGACTATAAGGTTAAATCCGGTGGAAGTGAAAGACTTAATACTTCCAGTCCTTTCAATATCAAGGCTGAGTCTTTAACCCTCAGTAATTTTACTTTATCAGAAGTAGAAGAACTTTACTTACAACATACACAAGCTACAGGACAGGTGTTTACTCCGGAAGCGATCCACCAGGCATTTTATTTGACCGATGGACAACCGTGGTTAGTCAACGCCCTAGCTCGTCAAGCTACCCAGGTTTTGGTGAAAGATATTACCCAACCCATTACTGCTGAAGTCATTAACCGAGCCAAAGAAATTCTCATTCAGCGCCAGGATACCCATTTAGACAGCTTAGCAGAAAGATTACGGGAAGATAGAGTCAAAACCATTATTGAACCAATTTTAGCAGGTGAAGATTTACCTGATGTACCCCAGGATGATATTCGTTACGTCCTGGATTTAGGACTGTGTCGAGACCGAGGACAGGGTTTGGAAATTGCCAATCCAATTTATCGGGAAGTTCTACCCTTGGTGTTAAGTTACACAACCAGAGCTTCCATTGGAGTTATTGAACCTCGTTGGTTAAATGAACAGGGGGAGCTATTACCCGATGAATTATTGGAAGCATTTCTGGAGTTTTGGCGACAACATGGGGAACCACTACTCAAAAGTGCGCCCTATCATGAAATCGCTCCCCATTTAGTTTTAATGGCATTTTTACATCGGGTGGTAAATGGTGGTGGTACGTTAGAACGGGAATATGCCATTGGTTCTGGAAGGATGGATATTTGTTTACGCTATGGCAAAGTGGTGATGGGCATAGAGTTAAAGGTGCGGAAAGAAAAGTTAGATCCCTTAACCAAGGGTTTGACCCAACTGGATAAATACTTGGGTGGGCTAGGATTGGATACAGGTTGGTTAGTGATTTTTGATCGCCGTGCGGGATTACCACCCATGGGCGAGAGAATTAGTACGGAAGAGGTCATTAGTCCAGGGGGACGAACCATTACCGTTATTCGTAGTTAGTCGCGAAGCACTGGGTATGCGTCGCCATTGTTGTTTAAATCATTAATGTTGGGTTTCATACTTCAACCCAACCTACGTTCATCTTATATTTAATTCCACCCACCTACTTAGGTTCTAGAATAAAGTTGTTAAGGTTATTTTTTCAAAACCTCCACCATGCCCAAACACTTTAACACTGCTGGACCATGTAAAGCTAACATCCACTATATGCTCTCCCCCACCGCTCGCTTACCGGAGTTAAAAGCGCTAATTGATGGAGAAAATTACTTTATCATTTATGCGCCGCGACAAGTAGGCAAAACCACCGCTATGATAGCCCTCGCTCAAGAATTGACTGATAGTGGGGAATACACCGCCGTCATGCTCTCTGTGGAAGTAGGATCAGGATTTTCCCATAATCCCCAGCAAGCGGAGCAGGTTATTTTACAAGAATGGAAACAGGCAATTAAGTTTTACTTACCCAAAGAACTACAACCATCCTATTGGCCAGAGGGTGAAACAGACTCAGGAATAGGCAAAACTTTAAGTGAGTGGTCTACCCAATCTCCAAGACCTCTTGTAATCTTTTTAGATGAAATAGATTCCCTAACAGATGAAGCTTTAATCTTTATTTTAAGACAATTACGTTCAGGTTTTCCCCGTCGTCCCCGGGCGTTTCCCCATTCGGTGGGGTTGATTGGTATGCGGGATGTGCGGGACTATAAGGTTAAATCCGGTGGAAGTAAAAGACTTAATACTTCCAGTCCTTTCAATATCAAGGCTGAGTCTTTAACCCTCAGTAATTTTACTTTATCAGAAGTAGAAGAACTTTACTTACAACATACGCAAGCTACGGGACAGGTGTTTACCCCGGAAGCGATCCACCAGGCATTTTATTTGACCGATGGACAACCGTGGTTAGTTAACGCCCTAGCTCGTCAAGCTACTCAGGTTTTAGTGAAAGATATCACCCAACCCATTACTGCTGAAGTGATTAACCAAGCCAAGGAAATTCTGATTCGACGCCAGGATACCCATTTAGATAGCTTGGCAGAAAGATTACGGGAAGATAGGGTCAGGGACATTATTCAACCTATGTTAGCTGGTGAAGACTTAGCTGATACGCCAGAAGATAACTTACGATACGTGTTAGATCTGGGTTTATGCCGTCGCGATCGCGGGGGTGGACTGGAAATTGCTAACCCTATTTATCGAGAGATTTTACCTAAAGCTTTAGCCTCCGTGGCGATCGCCTCTTTAACTTCGGTGGAACCCAACTGGTTAAACCCTGATGGCACACTCAACCCTCAAATCCTATTAGACTCTTTTTTGGAATTTTGGCGACAACATGGGGAACCACTGCTCAAAAGTGCGCCCTACCATGAGATTGCTCCCCATTTGGTATTAATGGCATTTTTGCATCGGGTAGTGAATGGTGGTGGTACGTTAGAACGAGAATATGCCATTGGTTCTGGGAGGATGGATATTTGTTTACGCTATGGCAAAGTAGTGATGGGCATAGAGTTAAAGGTGCGGAAGGAAAAGTTAGATCCGTTAACCAAGGGTTTAACCCAACTGGATAAATACCTGGATGGGTTAGGATTAGATACAGGTTGGTTAGTGATTTTTGATCGCCGTGCGGGGTTACCACCCATGGGAGAGAGAATGAGTACGGAGGAAGCTATTAGTCCGGGGGGACGAACCATTACTGTCATTCGCAGTTAGGGCGATTGCCATTGTTGTTTAAATAATTAATGTTGGATCTTCCCCCCATATCTAGGGACAGGGGCTAGATCGCCCCATTTATGCTTATCTACCAAAAACAGTGCTGAGAGAACGAGCTATATTTTGTGGTTGCATAGCATCTATTGCTGCAGTTGGTTCATAACCACAATGCACCATACAATCGGCACATTTAGGATTACCACTAGCGCGCCCATACTTACTCCAATCGGTTTGGTCTAGCAACTCTTGGAAAGTTTGATAATAACCTTCGTTTAATAGGTAACAGGGTTTTTGCCATCCCAAAACACTGTAACTGGGACTACCCCAAGGAGTACATTCATAGTCCTTCTCACCAATGAGAAAATCCAAAAACAGGGGGTTGTGATTGAAGTTCCAGTTTTTCTTTCCTGATTGATAGGGGGCGAGAATTTCTCGGAATAATGCTCTAGTTTGTTCCCTTTGTAAAAAGTGATCTTGGTCTGGAGCCCATTCATAACTGTAACCGGGAGAAATCATCATCCCATCAACTTTCAAGGTTTCTAGAAAATCAAAGAACCCTTGCATTTCTTCTACATTACAACCGGTGAAAATAGTGGTGTTGGTTGTAACGCGAAAACCTTGGGATTTAGCAGCACGAATTGCCGCTACAGCAACATCAAACACTCCTTTTCTATCTACACAGTGATCATGCCACTCTTTCATTCCATCTAAATGAACACTAAAGGTAAGATAGGGAGATGGTTTGAACTTATGCAGGCTCTTTTCTAAAAGCAATCCGTTGGTACATAAGTATACGTATTTTTTACGATCTACTAAACCCTGGACAATTTGATCAATTTGTGGGTGTAATAGGGGTTCTCCTCCCGGAATGGAAACTACTGGTGCACCACATTCTTCCACTGCTGCAAAACACTGCTCTGGTGACAAGTTTTGTTTAAGAACTTCCGTGGGATGCTGGATTTTTCCACACCCTGAACAGGCTAAGTTACAACGAAACAGTGGTTCTAACATCAAAACTAAAGGGAAGCGTTTTTTTCCTGATAGACGTTGTTTGAATAGGTACTTCCCAATATCCATCGCTTGTTGCAGATTAATTGCCATACAAAACCCCTCTAGTATTTTACATAACCATTAGACACAAACCAACGGACAGCATCTTGGAGTGCTACCCGAACAGAAGACTGGGGTAGTCCTAAGATGCGGATGGCCTTGGAAGCATTATAATACATTGGTTGCTGTGCCATGCGAACTCCGTCTATAGGAACTGTGGGGGTTTTTCCTAAAGGTGCCAAAACCTTCTCTTCTATCCAAGCTACACTTAATGGGATAAAAGATGGTAGGGACAATTGTGGTGCTTTGATTCCTGTGATTTCTGATAGTGTGTCTAGCAGTTGTTTTAAACTCAGATTTTCATTCCCTAAAATATAGCGATCGCCTGTTTTTCCTTTTTCTAGGGCCAGTAAATGTCCTTGAGCTACATCTCGCACATCAATAAAGTTTAAACCTGTGTTTACGTAAGCTGGCATTTGCTGGCGCAAAAATCTGAGAATAATATCTCCTGTGGGTGTGGGTTTAATGTCTAAAGGACCTATGGGACTGCTAGGATTGACTATTACTATGTCTTGACCTTCTTGAACAGCTGTTTTTGCCACCTGCTCTGCTAGAAATTTGGACTTTTTATAATCTCCTACTAGTTTGTTTAAGGGACTTTGGTGAGTCTCATCTACAATTTCTCCTGACTTTCCCACTCCTATAGCTGCTACAGAGCTGGTATAAACTGTCCGTTCAATTCCCGCTTTTTGAGCTGATCTTAAAAGATTGCGCGTCCCCTCTACATTATGATGATATAATAAGTGACGGTCTTTTTGCCACAGGGAATAATGAGCTGCTAGGTGAAACAGGTAATGACAACCCCGCATCTGCTCCCAGATTCCTGGGTCATTCAGATCCCCTATCACCATGTCTATTTCTAAACCCTTTAAGTTTTCTAGGCGGCTATTTTTACGTACTAGTGCTGTTACTTTATATTCCGATTGCAGTAAACATCTAACTACGTGAGCACCTACAAAACCCGTACCACCAGTGACAAAAGCCCGCATGTTATCCCCCCTCTATCTCGTCAATTTTGTATCTCTAGTTTGGATGTTAATCTTAGGGATCTTCAGGAAAAACCCATTTGGGTGGTTCCATTATCTTTTTCCGCAGTCTCTCCTCAGCTATTTCTAACATTTTATCGAGGGGGGTGTCCTGAATGAATTTTGTTGTGGCTGCTCTATACTCAGTATGGGGACATTTATCTCCTAGTACACAGCCATTAACACAGGCTTCGGCGCAATTAATTGTTGGTTCCATAGTTAGTTTTTATGACAAAGTTATTATCTCATGCTGGGACGATCGCCGCTATAGCTACTGCTGTTGTTCCCCAACAGGGTAGTGTGGGTATTGTGCGGGTTTCGGGTGACCAAGCAATGGCGATCGCCCATACTTTATTTTATACTCCAGGGAAACAGATTTGGGAAAGTCACCGGATTTTGTATGGGTTTGTGCGTCAACCTGAAACCAAACAGGTTGTAGATGAAGCTTTATTACTGATTATGAAAGCACCTCGGTCTTTCACTAGGGAAGACGTGGTAGAATTTCATTGTCATGGGGGAATCATACCAGTACAACAGGTATTACAGCTGTGTTTAGAAAATGGTGCAAGATTAGCTCAACCGGGGGAATTTACCCTGAGAGCTTTTTTAAATGGTAGATTGGATTTAACCCAAGCTGAGAGCATAGCTGATTTAGTGGGTGCTAAATCTCCTCAAGCAGCACAAACAGCATTAGCGGGTTTGCGGGGGAAATTGGCTCAACCGATTAGATCCCTACGTAATCAGTGCTTGGATATTTTAGCGGAGATAGAAGCTAGAATTGACTTTGAAGAGGACTTACCCCCTCTAGACCAGGAAAGAATAATTACTCAAATAAATCAAATTAGTGTGAAAATTGCTAGGTTATTGAGCACTAAAGAGAAAGGTGAATTATTAAGAAGCGGTTTAAAAGTTGCTATTGTTGGTCGTCCTAATGTGGGAAAATCTAGTTTGTTAAATGCTTGGAGTCAATGCGATCGCGCTATAGTGACCGATTTACCGGGTACCACCCGGGATATAGTAGAGTCCCAGTTAGTGGTGGGGGGAATACCCATTCAAGTTTTGGATACTGCGGGAATTAGGGAAACAGTAGATCAGGTGGAAAAAATTGGGGTTGAGCGTTCCCGTCAAGCTGCTAACAGTGCGGATTTAGTATTATTGACCATTGATGCTACAGCGGGTTGGCAAAGTGGAGATGAGGAAATTTATCAACAAGTAAAACACCGTCCATTGATCCTAGTTATCAACAAAATTGATCTAGTGGAAGATTTAGGGGGTATATGTAGTCCAAACATAGAGAAAGCGGTGAAAACTGCTGCTGCTCAAAACCGAGGAATTGAAGATTTAGAGCAAGCGATTCTAGAAGTAGTACAAACTCAAAAGATTGTAGCTGGGGATCTAGACCTAGCTATTAATCAAAGACAAGCAGCAGCTCTAATCAAAGCTCAAATAGATCTAGTACAAGTGCAGAAAACCATTGTAGACCAATTACCCCTGGATTTTTGGACAATTGATTTAAGAGGAGCAATTCACGCACTGGGAGAAATTACCGGAGAAGAAGTAACCGAATCATTATTGGATCTTATCTTTAGTAGATTCTGTATTGGGAAATAGAGGAGAGTTTTTATTGCAATCAGCATTATCTAACTTAGCACCCCGTAAATTAGCCTGGCGTAAATTTGTATAAAAGAGCATAGCGCCCCGCAGATCTGCATCTTCTAAGTTCGCATCACTTAGGTCAGCATAGCTTAAATCGCATCCGCGCAAATTAGCATTACTTAGATTAGCCCTGCTCAAATCGGCATAACTTAAATCGGAACCCTTTAAATCCAGATTATGCAAATCAGCTCCCATTAATTGTGCATTTTGGAAATATCTGATTCCCCCCGTGTAACTTTTCACCAGTTCATCAGCACTATTAATTGGACGTGGAGTACTTACTTCGGACATATAAAAGCCTCACATTTATAACTTCATGAAGATTTTGGTTTAATTTATTAATTTTTGGGGATGTTTCCTCACAAGTTCCTCAAATTTTGCCAGTAGTCTTAAGGTAAATCAAAAATCAATCAGCAGAATTTAGAATTTCTGGTTGTTGACTACCTTATAATCGCAATTTTATCACATTCACGACAACTTAGGGGGTGCAAAATGTATCAACACTTAGAAATACCGGTAGGCGATTCAAATCTCTCTATGTCCTGTATACGGAATAACTCATGTACATCATCATATACTAAAACATTTAATTCAGTTGACTTTGACTCAAAAATGGTCACTGGCAATTGTTTTCCCACAGGTAAAACACAAACAAATGCTAATGTATAATTTTGCCTACTTAATATGAAAGAAAACAGATCTTTGAATTCACCAATCTGTCTAATTGTATTATATATCCCATGAATGCCAGAACTTCTCAAAGTCTCAATCATTCGGGTTCTCAAATATTAGGTCACATTCACTCACTAGAAACCTGTGGTACGGTGGATGGTCCAGGTATAAGATTTGTCGTTTTCACCCAAGGCTGTTTATTAAGATGTTTGTATTGTCACAATCCTGACACCCGTGACATGAAAACAGGAAAAGAAATAACTGTAGGAGAACTAGTCACAGAAATAGAAAAATATAGGTCCTACATGAAATTTACTGGTGGGGGAGTTACCATTAGTGGTGGTGAACCCCTATTACAACCGGAATTTGTCCGAGAGGTTTTTCGTCAGTGTCAAAAATTAAACATTCATACTGCCTTAGATACTTCTGGATTTCCCGATTTAACCACCTCCAAGTCCGTACTAGAATTTGTAGACCTAGTTTTATTAGACATCAAGTCTTTTGATCCTAACACCTATCTTCATGTTACGGGAGTTTCCATCGAACCAACCTTGAGATTTGCCGAATATTTACAGGAGATTAATAAGCCAACATGGGTAAGATTTGTTCTAGTTCCCCATGTGACAGATGGTAATGAAAACGTCCATCAACTAGCAAAGTTTGTATCCCAATTAAACAATGTGGAAAAAGTAGAAATTTTACCTTTTCACAAATTAGGTGAATACAAATGGCATGAACTAGGATATCACTATGAACTGGGGAATACTATTCCTCCTAGTCTGGAAGAAATAGAGAAAGTCAAAGATATTTTCAAGCACTATGGAGTTAAGGTGGAATGAATCGGATTTTTAAAAACAAATCAAGTAACTGACACCCAATTTTCCATACCTAAGTTGACAACCTATATAGCTCATAAATTTACTAAAATTACCACCATGTATACAACCCAAAAAACTACAAACCCAGTCAAAACTTCAGAAGATCTACAAATTCTCATTCAAGAGGTTAAAACAGCTCAAGCCAAATATGCCGAATATACCCAAGAACGGGTAGATCACATTTTTAAACAAGCTGCTCGTGCTGCTAATGCGGGGAGAATACCCCTGGCCAAAATGGCAGTAGAAGAGACAGGAATGGGGGTTGTAGAAGATAAAGTAATTAAGAACCACTTTGCCTCCGAATATATCTACAACAAATACAAAAATGAAAAAACCTGTGGCATTATCGAAGATGATAAACAGTTTGGAATTCAGCGAATTGCCGAACCTGTGGGCATATTAGCAGGGATTGTACCCACTACCAACCCCACCTCAACTGCTATTTTTAAAGCCTTACTGGCTCTTAAAACCCGTAATGGGATAATCTTTTCACCCCATCCTCGTGCCAAAAAATGCACAATTGAAGCGGCCAAAATAGTTCTGGATGCTGCAGTAGCAGCTGGAGCTCCTGCAGGAATTATTGGATGGATTGATGAACCAACAGTAGCATTATCACAACAGTTAATGCAGCATCCACAGATAAATTTAATTCTAGCCACTGGTGGACCTGCAATGGTTCGTGCAGCTTATTCTTCAGGTCATGCTTCCTTGGGTGTGGGTTCGGGTAATACCCCAGCAGTAATTGATGAAACTGCCCATATTAAAATGGCAGTCTCTTCAATTTTGATTAGCAAGACTTTTGACAATGGCATGATTTGTGCTAGTGAGCAATCCGTAATAGTTTTAGATGATGTTTACGAAGATGTGCGACAAGAATTTTTTAGCCGTGGTGCTTACTTCTTAAATGACCTAGAAAAGCAAAAGATTAGAGATTTAATTTTCATTAATGGTCGGTTAAATCCAGAAATAGTTGGTCAATCTGTGGCCAAATTGGCTCAAATGTCTGGACTAGATATAGCTAAAGAAGCTAAAGTTTTAATTGCAGAAGTAGATGAAGTGGGCACCCAGGAACCATTATCTTATGAGAAACTTTCCCCCATTTTAGCTATGTACCGAGCCAAAAATTTTCTGGAAGCTGTAACTATAGCTGAAAAATTAATTGAGTTTGCTGGAATGGGACACACCTCTGTCCTTTATACAGCACCAGAAAGACGAGATAGAATTACGGAGTTTGAAAATACCCTGCGCACTAGTCGAGTGTTAGTTAATACGCCTTCATCTCAAGGTGCAATTGGTGATTTATATAACTTTCGTCTTGATCCCTCCCTTACTTTAGGGTGTGGTAGTTGGGGAAACAATTCCGTTAGTGATAATGTGGGTCCCCGTCACCTGATCAACATCAAAACTGTAACGGAAAGACGGGAGAACATGTTATGGTTTCGAGTTCCCCCAAAAGTATATTTCAAATATGGTTGTTTACCAGTTGCACTAGGGGACTTAAGAGGGAAAAGTCGGGCTTTGATTATTACAGATCAACCATTATTTGAATTGGGAATCGCAACTAAAGTCAGCAGCGTACTGGAAGAAATTGGCATTAAGACCCAGGTGTTTTGTGATGTGGAACCTGATCCATCTTTAACTACGATTCATAAAGGACTAGCTCAAACTAATGGTTTTCAACCAGATGTAATTATTGCAGTTGGTGGTGGTTCCCCAATGGATGCAGCTAAGGTGATCTGGTTAATGTATGAACATCCAGAAACGGAATTTGATGGGTTAGCGATGCGGTTTATGGATATTCGCAAACGAGTATACGAACTACCTAGCTTGGGACAAAAAGCCATATTTGTCGCCATTCCAACCACATCAGGAACCGGTTCAGAAGTGACACCATTTGCAGTGGTGACGGATGATCGAACGGGGATCAAATACCCTTTAGCTGATTATGCACTAACTCCTAGTATGGCAATTGTGGATCCGGAATTAGTGCTAAATATGCCTAAGTCACTAACAGCTTATGGTGGAATTGACGCGCTGACTCATGCTCTTGAATCCTATGTTTCTATCTGCGCTTCTGAATACACTAAGGGATTGGCTTTAGAAGCAATTCGACTACTGTTTAAATACTTACCATCTGCATATAAAAATGGAGTTAAAGATACTAAAGCTAGAGAAAAAGTTCATTATGCAGCTACAATAGCTGGCATGTCGTTTGCAAATGCTTTTTTGGGTATATGTCATTCCCTTGCCCATCAACTAGGTGCCCGATTCCATGTTCCCCATGGCCTAGCTAATGCTTTGATGATTTCCCACGTGATTCGCTACAATGCAACCGATGCACCTTTTAAACAGGCTATTTTTCCCCAATATGAATATCCAAATGCCAAGTGGCGCTATGCCAAAATTGCAGATCACTTACATTTGGGAGGTGCTACGGAAGATGAGAAGGTAGATCTATTAATTGCTGCTGTGGAAAAACTGAAACAGGATGTGGAGATTCCAGCAACTATTAAGGATGTGATTAAAACTGATGAAAAAACTTTCTACGAGAAATTAGAAACAATGGCTGAGCAAGCATTTGATGATCAATGTACAGGTGCTAATCCCCGTTATCCACTGATTAGTGATTTACAAGATTTGTATATCAAAGCCTATTGGGGAAATTTGGGTTAATAAATAAGAGAGGGAAATGGGGAATATGTGAGAATTGAATTAGATGACATTGGAGGTAATTATGATAGCAAATGTAGAACATTCAACGCAAAATATATCCGACAGTAATTTACATCCACAGTGGCAAGATTTTTGTGGTGGTAACTGGGATGAACAAATTAATGTTCGGGATTTTATTCAATGTAATTATCAACCCTATACGGGAGATGATAGCTTTTTAACTGCTCCAACTGAACGCACTCAGAAATTATGGACTATGGTCTGTGATTTGATGAAATTAGAGCGAGAAAAAGGAATCTTAGATGCTGATACTAAAGTGCCATCAAATATTGTTTCTCATGCTCCCGGTTATATTGATTCTCATCTAGAGCAGATTGTGGGGTTACAAACGGAAAAACCCCTAAAACGAGCTATTATGCCTTTTGGTGGTATTCGGGTGGTAAAAAACTCCTTAGAATCCTACGGTTATCACCTTGATGCTCAAACGGAAGAAACATTCACAAAATATCGTAAAACCCATAATGATGGTGTTTTTGACGGTTACACCCAAGAAATGAAATTGGCTAGACATTCTGGGATTATTACTGGATTACCAGATGCTTATGGGAGAGGAAGAATTATTGGTGATTATCGTCGGGTAGCATTGTATGGAGTTGATCGGTTAATTCTGGATAAAAAAGAACAGTTAGCCTCATTAGAATCAGATGATATGCTAGAGTCTACAATTAGACTACATGAGGAACTTGTTGAGCAAATTCGAGCCTTAACAGAATTGAAAGTTATGGCTAATAGCCACGGATTTGATATTAGTTTACCTGCTGCTAGTGCTAAGGAAGCTGTACAGTGGACATACTTTGCTTATTTGGGTGCTGTTAAAGAACAAAATGGTGCAGCTATGTCCTTGGGTAGGGTTTCTACATTCCTAGATATCTACTTTCATCGCGATTTAAAAAATGGGATTCTGACAGAATCTGAAGCTCAGGAAATCATCGATCATTTTGTAATTAAACTGCGCATGGTAAGGTTTTTAAGAACGCCTGAATATAATCAATTATTCTCCGGTGATCCCACCTGGGTAACAGAATGTATTGGTGGAATGGGTGAAGATGGTAGGACTCTGGTGACAAAAACTAGTTTCCGATTTCTCCACACCTTATCTAATTTAGGCACTGCACCAGAACCAAATTTAACTATCTTGTGGTCACAGGATTTGCCGATTAATTTTAAACATTTTTGCACCAAGGTATCTATTAACAGCAGTTCCATTCAGTACGAAAATGATGATCTCATGCGCCCAGAATATGGGGATGATTATGGCATTGCTTGCTGTGTTTCTGCCATGAAAATTGGTAAACAAATGCAATTTTTTGGAGCTCGTGCCAACTTAGCTAAGGCTTTATTATATGCTATTAATGGTGGTAAAGATGAAAAAACTGGGCAGTTAATTGTTGCAGGTTTTGATGCCATTACTTCAGAATATTTGGATTACTCAGAAGTAGTAGATAAGTTTGATAAAATTATGAACTGGTTGGCTAGGTTATATGTAAACACGCTCAATGTGATTCACTATATGCACGATAAATACTGTTATGAACGTTTGGAAATGGCGTTACATGATCGTGATATTTATCGAACCTTGGCTTGTGGAATTGCTGGCTTATCCGTAGTAGTAGATTCCCTTTCAGCAATTAAATATGCCAAAGTCAAGGTAATTCGAGATGAAAAAGGCTTGGCAATAGATTATGCTATTGAGGGGAATTATCCTCAGTTTGGTAATAATGACCATCAAGTTGACGAAATAGCTGTCAATCTTGTTCGCAGTTTTATGGATAAACTGCGTCAACAAAAAACCTATCGTCAAGCAGTACCAACCCAATCAATTTTGACCATTACCTCCAATGTGGTTTATGGCAAAATAACTGGTAACACCCCTGATGGGAGAAAAGCTGGCGAACCTTTTGCTCCCGGAGCAAATCCCCTACATGGTAGAGATACAAAAGGAGCGATCGCATCTTTAGAATCCGTAGCCAAACTTCCTTATCAACACGCTCAAGATGGAATTTCTTACACTTTTTCTATTGTTCCCAATGCTTTAGGTAAAAATTCCCAAGACAAAATTAATAATCTACGAGGAATGCTGGATGCTTATTTCTATAATGGTGGTCATCATATCAATGTCAACGTTCTAGACCAAGATATACTTGTTGATGCTATGGAACATCCAGAAAAATATCCTCAACTGACAATTCGTGTTTCTGGATATGCTGTAAATTTCATTAAGTTAACTCGGGAACAGCAATTAGATGTGATTAAACGGACATTCCACAAAAGCATTTAACATCCAACAATTCTGATAAAAAAGGTAAAAACTATGGGAACCGCAATAGTCATTGGTTATGGTAACGAATTATTTGGTGATGACGGAATAGGACCACTAATAGCCAAAGTGATACAAAGGTGGCGTTTACCATGCGTCCAATCACTTGCGGTTCACCAGTTAACACCTGAACTAGCTGAACCCATAGCTAATTCTCGATTAGCAATTTTTGTGGACACTTGTATTAATTCCCTGTATAATCAGGTTCAGGTACAATCACTATTACCATCACCGCTGAATTACACTCACACCCATAGCAGTGATCCACAATCTCTACTAACTTTATCTCAATTTCTCTATGGTAATTGTCCTTCCGCGTGGTTAGTCATAGTCCCAGGAGAAAAATTTCAATTGGGTGACCCTATTTCACCCCTGGGAAAAAAGGCCATAGGGATCGCCCTCAATAAAATCACTCAAAAACTAGACACATTAGTTCATTGATTGAGGTAAGTACATGTTAAAAAACAAGGAGCAGTCATGGAAACATCTATACCCTTGAGATTAGATAAAGCATCTGATATATTGCGCACTGAGAAAACTAGTGCACTGGATGGGATCTTTGCACCCCAAACCGTAGCAGTTATTGGTGCAAGTGAAAAACCTGGGAGTGTGGGTAGAACCTTGTTATGGAACTTAATTACCAATCCATTCAATGGTACAGTTTTCCCCATTAATCCCCATCGTCACAGTGTATTGGGTATAAAAGCCTATCCAACAATTTTTGATATTTCCGAAAAAATTGACCTAGCTGTAATTGCTACTCCTGCACCCACAGTGCCAAAAATTATTGCCGACTGCGTGCAAGCTGGAATCAAAGGAGCAATTATTATTTCTGCTGGTTTTAAGGAAGCAGGTGAAAAAGGAATTGCTTTAGAGAAAGAAATATTATCTGTAGCACAGGGAGGAAAGATCAGAATTATTGGACCAAACTGTTTAGGAATGATGAATCCCATTTCTGGTTTAAACGCCACCTTTGCTAGTAAAATGGCCCAACCAGGGAGTGTGGGTTTTCTGAGTCAAAGTGGTGCATTATGCACATCAATTTTGGACTGGAGTTTACAGGAAAATGTAGGTTTTAGCGCCTTTGTTTCCCTAGGTTCAATGTTAGATATTAGTTGGGGAGACTTAATTTATTATCTAGGAGACGATCCCCACACTAAAAGTATAGTTATTTATATGGAATCTATTGGTAATGCTCGTTCTTTTTTATCAGCAGCACGGGAAGTAGCATTAACCAAACCAATTATAGTAATTAAAGCAGGTCGTACAGCAGCAGCAGCAAAAGCAGCAGCTTCCCATACGGGGTCATTAGCAGGAAGTGATGCGGTTTTAGATGCAGCATTTAAAAGATGTGGAGTATTAAGGGTTAATAGTATTTCTGATTTATTTGATATGTCAGAAGTATTAGCAAAACAACCTTATCCTCAAGGTCCTAGATTAACCATTCTCACCAATGCGGGTGGACCGGGAGTATTAGCGACGGACTCATTGATAGAAAGTGGGGGAGAACTAGCAGCAATTTCTCCCCAAACTATGGAAAATTTAAATCATATATTACCTCCCCAATGGAGTCATAATAACCCCATAGATATTTTGGGAGATGCGGATCCACAACGTTATACAAAAGCTTTAGAAATTGCCAGTAAGGATACCAATAGTGATGGTTTATTAGTAATTTTGACTCCTCAAGCTATGACTGATCCCACCAAGATTGCTGAGGAATTAAAGCCCTATTCTCAAATGCAGGACAAACCTATTTTAGCCAGTTGGATGGGTGGAGAGGATATTGCAGAAGGGCAAAAAATTCTCAACCTTGAGGGGATTCCCACATATTCCTATCCTGATACTGCTGCTAGGATATTTAGTTATATGTGGCGCTATAGTTATAACTTAAAGGGGATTTATGAAACTCCCGTATTACCCGCATTGGAATGTGATAGTAATACTCGCAATTGTGGTTTAGTGACAACTATTATTGCAGAAGCTAGAAAAGCGGGAAGAACAATTTTAACTGAATTTGAATCCAAGGAAATTTTAGCAGCTTATGGTATTCCCGTAGTAAGAGGAAGCATTGCCCAAAGTCCGGAAGAAGCGGTAGAGTGGGCAGAAAAAATTGGCTATCCTGTAGTATTAAAATTGTATTCCCATACAATTACCCATAAAACAGATGTGGGGGGAGTTCAGTTAAATTTAAGAAATGCTGAATCAGTAAAAAAAGCCTATCATTTTATAGAAACCTCAGTTATAGAAAAAGCTAGATCAGAGGATTTTTTAGGTGTAACCGTACAACCCATGGTCAAAACCAATGGCTATGAATTAATTATTGGTAGTAGCTTGGATCCCCAATTTGGTCCAGTATTATTATTTGGCACTGGAGGACAATTGGTAGAAGTCTTTCAAGATAGTTCTATTGCTCTACCACCCCTAAATACCACCCTAGCACGTCGGATGATGGAGCAGACTAAAATTTATCAAGCTTTAAGGGGTGTCAGGGGTAGACAAAGTATTGATATGCAAGCTTTAGAGGAACTGTTAGTAGTTTTTAGTCATTTGGTAGTAGAACAACCGTGGATTAAAGAAATAGATATTAATCCTTTATTAGCAATTCCCCCCACACCCGATCATCCCGGTGGTTTAATTGCATTAGATGGAAGAATAGTATTACATCCAGCTGAGGTGCAAGAGCAGCAATTACCCAAATTAGCCATTCGTCCCTATCCCCATCAATACGTGGCTAATTGGAGCTTGAAAAATGGCACGGAGGTGATTATTCGTCCTATTCGTCCTGAAGATGAACCATTGATGGTCAAGTTTCACCAAACATTATCGGAGGAAACTATTTATTTTCGTTATTTTCATCTAATCAAACTAAGTCAAAGAATTGCCCATGAAAGACTGACTAGGATTTGTTTTATTGATTATGACCGAGAAATGGCCTTAATTGCTGAACAGGAAGATCCACACACTCAACAGAGGCAAATTTTAGCAGTAGGAAGATTAAGTAAATTACATGGTAGTAATAGTGCGGAATTTGCCATGCTGGTCACTGATGGTTACCAGCGCAACGGGTTAGGTACAGAAATTCTCACAAGGTTAATGGAAATAGCCAAGAATGAGAAAATATCTGTGATTTTTGCGGAGATCCTAGCGGAAAATATAGCTATGCAGAAGGTGTGTCAAAACTTAGGTTTTGAGATTTTACCAACTGACGATGGAACTATCTTGAAAGCAGAAATCTATCTATAACTGGGTGGGTAGAATTAAATATAAGATGAACGTAGGTTGGGTTGAAGTATGAAACCCAACGCCCGCATGGGTCTCGTTCCTCCACCCATCCTACAAATAATTGTGCCTCCCTAATTAGTAAGGTCTGACATCGAGGTTGGAAATTGAGGAGACCGCTTTTGGGATTTATTTTGATTTACGGAACTAATCCCAGATTTAATAAAGTTCACAAATACTTGTTCAACTTTTTCATATTCCTCCAATTTTAGAGATGGCGATGGTGCCCCAACTACCTGAACCATTTTTTTAAAAACTATAAGGAATCAGGGCTAAGAGGTGTTCATCATCTAATCCTCACAAATCCAGATTTTTCAATTAATTCCTGACCCTCATTGGTTAAAAGCCAGTTGGCGTATGCTTCTCCCACCTGTTGATCTATTTGATTATTCTGCTTAGTTATAACAAACAAATTTCGGGTTATGGGATAGTTACCATTGCGAAAATCTTCAATGTTTAACCGGTTGCGCTCTTTAGGACAGTTGAAGCGAGGAACCTCTGGTTTTTGATAGGGCGCTATAAATTTTCCACTAACTCTACCCACTGGTAAGGATTTGACCCCACATTGGGGAACAACCTCGGGTGCAGAACCATAGTAAATTCCCCCGGGAGTAGCATCTATTTTCCTCAGAGCTTCCGTTGTCGTACCAATATAAATTACCTGAGCGCCAAAGTTCTCCTTATTTAGGATATTTTCCACAAAAAACTCCACTGTACCGCCAGCTTGTTTATCACGAGAGATGGGCTTAATCCCTAAATTAGGACCCCCTACCTGTTGCCAATTGGTAATTTTACCGGTATAAATATCTTTGATTTGAACAATGGTTAGTCCAGGAATATTCAAACTATGATTAACTGCGATCGCAATGCCATCAATTCCCACAGGAATCTCTCGCAGACTAAAACCTTTTTGTTGAGCTTTGACATTTTCTTCTGGTTTTAATGGACGGGAAGACTGAGAAAAAGTTAGTTGATTATCTATCAACATTCGAATACCTGTTCCTGAACCTGGACTCTGATTTACAGGTTGGGTGTAGCGCAGGATAAACTGGGGGCAATTCCGCTGCAAAATACTATCAGCAATTGTACGCACGGGTGCCCAGGTTGTACTTCCACCATAGCTATATGTTCCTTCTAGTGAGTTTGATATATCACAAGTGTTAAAAACCTTGAAAATATTAAATTTTTGGGCTGAGTTTTGATTATTAGTTTGATGGTTCACAATTTGTCCCCACCGTTCCATTAGAAACCATGAACCTCCAAAAATTAGGGTGGTGGTAGCAACTAGAGATAGCAGATTAATTAAGGTTTGGTTTTTTTGAGTCATAAGTAGTTTTTTACCCTTTTTAAGTTCTTCAAAGAATTGTTGATAGAATTTTATGAATCAGACTAAATAAGGTAATTGCGCCAATACAAATCAATGCAGAGGCTATACCTAACACAACCACTATTTGAATATCTAACCCCCCTGGCAATAAAGCAATCAAGAATATGACTAAAAAACTAATTAATAGAATAAGTAACAGGTCTTTTACCGCTAACCACCCCTGACTTTGCACCACCACTAAACTGCTTACCATCACTAGGGAAATAGCCAGTCTAATTATCGGTGTCTCGACTAAAAGACCAACCGCAATTACAATTAATGCTCCCTCAAAACCAGTAACGGCGCCTCTCAATAGCAATTCCCCAAATGAAAACTTTTTAACCATTAGGCCTTTAAAAGGGAGATTCGATGGCTGGGGTTGATCAGGTATGGTTATGGAAGGTATTAAAGCTGATAATACCTCTGTAGCTGAACTAAAACGTTCATTAATAGCAGGCATCAGCATTTTATCTAGTATACCACTTAGATGGGGACTAATTTTTACCTCCTGTCGCCATCGCCACTGATTGATCTGGGGATCAAATAACTCTGTGGCTTCTTTTCCAGTGAGTAGAGTTAGAATTGTTACCCCAAGTGCATATATGTCTGTAGAAGGAAACACCTGACCTCTGGTTGTCTGTTCTGGCGCAGCAAAGCCTGGAGTATAAATAGCAGTGGAAGCACTAGATACTTTAGCACTAGTGACTTGTTTAACAGAGCCAAAATCTAACAAAAATAGTCTACCATCTTGTCGGCGCATAATATTAGATGGTTTAATATCTCTATGAATAATACCTCTATCGTGGATAAATTGTAGGACGGGTAAAATTTCTTTGAGAATAACCAAGACCTCTGTTTCGGAAAAATTGCCTCGATGCTGTAGTTCCTCTTCAAGATTTTTTCCGTCAATATATTCTTGTACCAGATAAAAAAACTGATCTTGTCTTCCCGGTTGCAAGCTAGGAACCACTACGGGAAAGAACGCAAATAAATAGGGAATTTGGTCATGGTTCATACCAACATCGGCTAGAACCGTTGCTTCTCTTTCAAATAACTCTTGTGCTAGATCTAACTGAGCCGCATTCAAGCTTGTGGACGGTTGAAATTGTTTAACTACACAATTTGGTATTCCCGGGATACGGCGATCCCGTGCCAAAAATGCTGCTCCGAATCCTCCTATTCCCAGTAATTTTACAGGCAGATAGCGACCATCTAATAACAGTGGCATACCACAACTAACACAGTATTTTTGTTGGGCAGCTTGCAGGGTAGTAATGTTGTCTAAGTCCGGGAAGTAATTTTGCGGACGTGGACAGTGAGGACGAGTGCAGTAGACTTCCATATCATTAGTTATAAGGTATTCATAGGCGTAAAAATAATACTAATCACTTGACATTATAGCTGCTTGCAGGTTTAAATTACCGAGAGAGTTATCAAACTTTACCTATTTCCGGCAAAAAATACCGCTAATTCAAATTTAAGCTGTAGCTTAAACTACTTCAAATTTAGAATTGCTGGGGGTTGACTGGCAAATTTCACCATGATATACTCGTGTGCTATAATGATAAAATCTGTGCCCCCATATAATTGACTCCGCTCATTAACGTCTGATATTTCCCAAAGACTAACTCAAAAATTAAAATCACTGTGGTAACTAATATAAAAATTCCCCAACTCCCCCTATTATCAGCAACTGGACTTTGTAAAAGTTTTGGTGGAATTCAAGCTGTAAAAAATGCCAATATTGAGGTTAACCAGGGTAGTATTACCGGACTCATAGGTCCTAATGGCGCTGGTAAAACAACTCTGTTTAATTTACTATCCAATTTCATCCGTCCAGATCAAGGGAGAGTAATTTTTAACGGGGAACCAATTCATAACTTACAACCCTTTCAAATCGCTCAGCAAGGTCTAACTCGCACCTTTCAAGTGGCTAAAACCCTTTCCCGTTTATCAGTCCTAGAAAACATGTTGTTAGCAGGACAAAAACAAACGGGTGAGAATTTTTGGCGGGTACAATTCGAGCATCATATAGTCCTCAGACAAGAAAAACAAATCACCCAAAGAGCAATGTCTTTGTTGACATCCGTCGGTTTAGCACACAAAGCTCATGATTACGCAGGTAGTCTATCCGGTGGACAGCGAAAATTATTAGAAATGGGAAGGGCCTTAATGACAAACCCCAAACTAATACTATTAGATGAACCAGCAGCTGGAGTAAACCCTAAACTAATAGATGATATATGCGATCGCATTATTAAGTGGAATCGGGAAGAAAAACTAACTTTTTTAATTATTGAACATAACATGGATGTGATTATGTCCCTATGTGACCGTGTTTGGGTACTAGCAGAAGGTCAAAATTTAGCCGTTGGCACTCCCGTAGAAATTCAGACCAACCCCCAAGTTTTGGAAGCATATTTGGGATGCTAACAAACTAAGTTTTCTTTCCTCACAACTGCGATCGCTAAGTAGGGAGAATTTAAAAGGAAATAACCTCTTCAAAAACATTTGTTTTGAAGTCATCAACCAGGATAGAAATTAGTTTATTTAGACTTGTTTGTTTGACATGTTCCAAAATTTGTGCCGTGTCTTTAAAATCCGGACTAATGTGAAATTTTTGCTCTGATATGTTGTCGTCTTCTGGGTATCCTTTCAAAATATTACAGTGAATTAAAGATAAACAAAGATTATTCAGCTTATTACTTTCAAAAGTAGGAAGCTCCTGACTAAAAATATCCAATATTTCAGAGATATTCATTAATATGTCACGTTTTGAAATCAAAGTATCAACAAATATTTCTAGACTGTATTTGTCCTCAATTGTGATTCTAGGTTTGCCACTGGCCAATAAGCTCTGATAGCGTTCGGGTGTGTGTAAATCTTCATTTAATATATCTGAGAGTATAACCACCCCATTGGGAATAGAGTTTCTAAAAACCAGTAGTGTGTTTGATGGTGGAAGAGTTCCCACACACAATTCTGTATTTGCACAAATAAATTGCAAGAATTCTGCAAATCTCATAAAGCCTACCATTTCTGGTTTGAATTCTGGTATGGCATATTTGAATGCTTCCCTGACCGTAGAAAGAGGAATTCCATGACCATACATTTGTCTTCTGGATTCTGGGTCTTGACCAAACCAACTAATAATTTTTTGACCATGAGAAAAAATCGTTTTCTTATCTGCTTGATGAATGGTTTGAATATTGTTTGCCATCCTAACCACCAAAGGATGATTTATGCCAACGCCTAACCCTTTATTATTGCCAAAGGTTGTATTTTTAGGATCTGTGTTGATATCTTCTGGAGAATATTCTTCAGGAAGTTCTAGTTTTATAAAGTAATCACATACTGATTTAAAAATATCATTGGCTGAATTCTCGTAAGCACAACCAATAACTTGCTTACCATACTCATGTAATTTCTTTGCTAGAGAAGCAAAACCTCCATCTCCGGATACAATTACGTACACTTCAATGTGGGGAAAACGAATAGTTATATCCATGGTATCAACTACTAGTTGAATATCAGCAGCATTTTTTTTGTGATAACGTGCGAATCCAAAAATTTGAATTGGGTCTATACCTAATTCGTTAATTTCTCCTCTGAGTAAACTTAATCTATGGTCACTCCAATTTGCATAAGCTCTCTGTAAACAGATTTTATTAACAATATCTACCTCTAGAATTTGGCGATATATCTGCTTTAATGATAATTCCTTAATAAAGTCTTTAGAAAAGCTATAGCCCTTAGTTAGGTTTTCAATGTCATAAAATATGGCTGTGTTAAATATCGACATATAATTTTACCTTTGTAAACTACAGTAAGCCTAAATATTTATTGTGAAAGGATTTGACGAGTCTTGTCTCAAGGGGTGCAACTATTCCCGTTTATGGCAATATTTAAGGGGAGCGATCGCATGGTTACATTGACATATTGGGGACAAAATGTCAATATATAGAAAGTTGGTTAGAACCGCCGTGGGATGCTTCATCTCTCGCTTATAAAGATAATAATTTTGGCAATTCCCTACTTCTCCGTAAGTTAACTACTATTCTATGAATTATCAAACAGTTAAGGAACAATTACAAGCGTTAATTGAATCACTACGTGAGTCACTGACTAAACAGAACGGTGGTCAGCCCATGGGTGCCCCAATTACTAATATAAAGATAGAGGAGAATCAAGCATTCCGAATGGAGGAGTTGACGGTTGAACTAGAAAGACTGAATCCCAATCCTCAACCCCTGCGCAATGCTATTAATCTACTTAATGGAGCTTGGAAGTTAGAATACTCCACAGCTAGGGAAATTAGGGTTTTAGATTCTCTCCCCCTGGGACTACAGGTAGGTCAGGTATTTCAGGTGATTAACGTAGCACAAGCAGAATTTTTCAATCTTGCTGAGGTGAAACACCCATGGAAAATTGTCTCTGGTGGTGTTAAGGTAACAGCTAGATTTGAAGCAGATTTGGATGACTCCGGGTTACCTAATCAACGTATTAATGTCTATTTTGATAAACGTTATTTAGCCATTGATGAAGTTTTGGGTATTAGCACTCCCATGCTTAACCCATTAAACGTTGCACCTGCTAATAATCCTAAAGGAAGAGTTCCCAGTCTGGATATCACTTACCTGGATGAGAATTTCCGAATTGGTAGGGGAGGTGATCAAGGTCTATTTATTTTACACAAGGTCAATGATATCCACAATATTAATTTTTGACCTGTTGTTAAGCAAGATCTTGTAATTTCCTTTGCAGTTTTTCCCAGGTCATACCCACTAAATTGGGTACCACAATGTGGGCACTTCCTACCTTTTCCGGTGATCCTATTCCTACTACCCACATACCTGCAGCTAGGGCTGCGTCTATACCTGATGCTCCATCTTCAAATACTACACATTGTCGTGGAATAACTCCTAATTGTTGAGCTGCAAATAAAAACAAATCAGGTGCTGGTTTTGGTTTGCTTACATTATAACCATCTGTAATAGAATCGATTTCTTCCCCAATTCCTAGTTTCTCTACAAGTAATCGAGCATTTTTGCTGGAGGAACCTAAAGCTATTTTTAAACCCACCCGACGTAGATCATTTATTAGGTACTTGACCCCTGGGAGTAAATTGTCAGGGGTAATATTTTGGATGAGTTGAATATAATATCTGTTCCTCCGCTCCATTATCTCCCTTAATTGCGATTCTGAATATTGGCGATCGCCTATTATGGAAGTTAAAAAATCCCAATCGGAGATTCCTCGGAGACTTTCATTAATTTCCCGGTTAAAAGGTATTTTTTCTTCATTGGCTAATTTTTGCCAAGACTGGTAGTGATATTCACAAGTGTCTATCAACACTCCATCCAAATCAAAAATAATCCCCCCTATGGGACGAGATTTTTTTTGAGTAACTATTCCCGGGTGTAAATCAAAATTATGCCATTCACCATTCCAGTATAATTTAAACTGTAATCTTGTCCAACCTGGGGGTAAATGGGGATAAGCAACGGGTTGATCATCGATAAATTGAATACCTCCAAAAGCAAAAACTACAGTTTGCCAAACAGCACCTGCGCTAGCGCCATGAATACCATCTATGGTACTTCCCATAATTTCTTCTAAACCTAACATTGCTGTTTGCATAAATTTTTGATATGCTTCATCGGATCTAGCTAAGTCCGTTGCTAAAACATGGTAGCGATAATTTAGTAGATTACGAGCTATGACTGGTTGGGTAAAAATCAGAAATGGCAAGATAAAAATTTCTGTGTCCCAAGACACATGACTGTGGTAGAAAAAAGCGGAGATGGTTTTAGCTGGTATGGTGACCTTCTCATCGTAATGAGAAACAGCAGTTAGCATTTGAAAAATATTATAACGGATAGCAAAAGCTGCTTTACTATCCCCCTCAATCAAAATATCACTTTGTTGCCAAATTTGATTCCATTCTTGTTGATTAGCATTATGTAAGGTAACGTAGTCTGGAAGATAATAGAGTTTAGACTTTGCAGCTAATAGTGGATCTGGAACATCTCTTGAGGTAAATAGGGTGATAATCTTCTCAATGGTGATGGTCTGATTTGGTGAGCACCTAAAAGTTGCACTAATACCAGGATAACTAGGAGCAGCATTGACTTGCGAATGGCCCTCTACTCCCAAAAGATTAATTTTTCCCGCTATTCCCATATCAAGTCGACTTTGACGATTACGACTGTGTAACCAGAATCCCTGGTCCAGCTTTCCTTGATCTAGTCGTTCCCAATGATTAAATTCCCTATTTTCTGGATACCCATTAATCCCACTTTGCAATTCAATTCTCCCATCAAAGTCTAAGAAAGTTAAAGTGCAACGTTGACATAGCACATGCTGATCTGCCATGCTGGCAAATCTTTCAAGATAGATATCTATAGTTTTACCACTGGGACTGCGCCATTGTAAAGAACGACTCAGAATTCCTTGGCGCAAATCAAGTTCCCGATTGTACTGTAGTATTGTACCTTGATCTAGACCAAAGCGATCGCCCTCAATTGTAATTACTAATGGTAGACAATCTGGACAGTTAGCCATTTCTGTGTAAAGGGGGGGAATAGGATCATAAACCCCATGAATAAAGGTAGCAGGTGAAGCACAAGGATAACCTTCTTCAAAACTACCTCGTATCCCTAGGTAACCATTACCAATAGTGAAAATAGTTTCTCTGGTATGTAGTTGTTCTGGTCTAAAATTAGTTTCAATTAAAATCCAATCTGTGTAGATAAAATCTTGATTTTTTTCCATTTTTTAGTCAAAAACTGCTTTTTTAGTATCATTATATTCAGGAGCAATAAAATTCAAATAGTGAACGTTTTTGCCAACAAAATCACTGATATGCTGAATATATAGAAGCTTTCTATTTAAGTGGGGAGGCACAATTATTTGTAGGATGGGTTAGCGGTAGGTAACCCATGCGGGTGTTGGGTTTCATACTTCAACCCAACCTACGTTGATCTTATATTTAATTCCGCTCACCCACTTACATTGACTCAATGTAAATAAATTATTAAAGTAATTGCATCTGACTCAAGTATGAAAATATTACTTCCTGAAATAATTCTTGAAGTATAAGCTTGAGGATTGTGACTTTTGATATAATTTGCCAGATTGGCTAAAAAAAACCAAAAAACATAGTATTCTACATATCATCACAATTGTTTTCCTATTAAATCAAGACTTCTCTTGGATGGCTAAATCTTTCACCTAAGGATTTAGACCCATATCCGACCAAAATAATATCAGGGTTATTATGAACTACTCCACTTCTTCCACTAGTAATTTCGAAAGTCCCATTACCCCAGAAGAACTCAATCACATACTTACTGCTATTTCTAATGGTAGATATTCTTGGGCTTGTGTCCTTATTTTAAGATCTATGGGTTATAACCCGCTTCACTATATACCTCAGCGTACCTATAGTCGAATCGCTAAAGAAAACAACTCAGTAGTCACCACAGCTATTTCCACCCCACAAGAAGTATTGGAGACCATCAATAGTCATTCTTAACAACCTCCGGTAAAAACCTATGAAATCTTTTGGTGCGAAACCCCTATATAATCTACTTGGGCGATCGCACTAATTTTACATTAAATTACTCTCTATCCTCACAAGTTCCTCAACTTTTTCTTATATCCTAAAAGGGAATCTGGGAATATTAATGCCTACACGGTATTACATATATCTATTAAGCACGTATGTTTACTAAAGTCAATAATCAATTAGGTTAGGGAATTATGCCCGAAAATAAAGGTAAAAATCAAATCCACGCCATAATAGATGGTAACGAAGCAGTTGCTAGAGTTACTTATCCACTGAATGAGGTGATTGCCATCTATCCAATTACACCATCTTCACCCATGGCCGAATCCTCCGATGGATGGATGAGTGATAACCAACCAAATGTTTGGGGGATTGTTCCCACGGTGGTACAGTTACAAAGTGAAGGTGGTGTTGCGGGTGCTGTACATGGAGCTTTACAAACCGGTTCCCTGACCACCACATTTACTGCTTCCCAGGGATTAATGCTAATGATCCCCAATATGTATAAAATTGCTGGTGAACTTACCTCCACCGTATTCCACGTCGCAGCGCGATCGCTCGCAGCGCAAGCATTATCAATTTTTGGGGATCATAGCGATGTCATGGCTACCAGAAGCACTGGTTTTGCCATGTTATGTGCAGCATCAGTGCAGGAAGCACAGGATTTGGCAGTGATTTCTACCCGCACCAGTTTAGAGTCTCGCATACCGTTTCTACACTTTTTTGATGGTTTTCGCACTTCCCACGAGGTAAATAAAATAGAAATCCTCACCAATGAGGAGTTAAAAAGTTTCATTCCCATAGAGTTAGTTATAGCCCATCGTAAAAGAGCTTTAACACCTGATAATCCAGTATTAAGGGGAACTGCCCAAAATCCTGATGTTTACTTTCAAGCAAGGGAAACAGTGAATCCATTTTACTTAGCTTGTCCGGACATTACCCAAAGAGTAATGGATGAGTTTGGTCAAATGACAGGTCGTCAATATCAACTGTTTGAATACCATGGGGATCCACAAGCTGAGAGAATAATTGTCCTCATGGGTTCAGGTTGTGAAACAGTCCATGAAACAGTGGACTATCTCAATCAACAGGGAGAAAAAGTGGGTGTGGTTAAAGTAAGACTATATAGACCTTTTGACACCCAGAGGTTTATTGATGCTCTACCAGAGACCACCCTAAGTATGGCAGTTTTAGATAGAACTAAGGAACCGGGAGCAATTGGTGAACCTCTATATATAGATGTTGTTACAGCATTAAGAGAAGCCCAACTCCATAAAATTCAGGTGGTAGGTGGTAGATATGGGTTATCATCAAAAGAATTTACACCTGCTATGGTAAAAGCTGTGTTTGACCATTTACTTCCCAGAGTCCCAAATCAGAATATATCTAATAATACATATCCTAAGAATCATTTTACTGTTGGTATCAGGGATGATGTGACCCATAGTAGTTTAGAATATGATCCTGAATTTAACATTGAAGCGGATAGTATTGTGAGAGCCATATTCTATGGTTTAGGTGCTGATGGTACAGTTGGTGCGAACAAAAACTCAATTAAAATTATTGGCGAGGAAACTGACAATTATGCCCAGGGTTACTTTGTCTATGATTCTAAAAAATCTGGCTCAGTTACCGTTTCTCATTTACGATTTGGTTCTCAACCAATTCGTGCCACTTATTTAATCACCAAGGCTAATTTCCTAGCTTGTCATCAATGGGAATTTGTGGAAAAATTTCCCCTGTTGAAAGACCTTGTTCCCGGTGGCACATTTCTCCTCAATTCCCCGTATAACCCAGAAGAAGTATGGGATAAATTACCCACCTCTTTGCAAGTAGAAATTATCAATAAACAAATCAAATTCTATGTAATTAATGCCTACAAAGTTGCCAGAGAATCAGGTATGGGTGGATATATTAACACCGTCATGCAGGTCTGTTTCTTTGCTGTTTCTGGTGTTTTGCCTAGGGAAGAAGCCATAGAAAAGATTAAAAAATCCATTCGCAAAACCTACGGTAAAAAGGGTGAAGAAATTGTGGCTATGAATATACAAGCAGTGGATAAAACCCTAGACAATTTACACCAAATTACCCCAAAAGCAGCATTAGCTACCTCCCCCCTAGAATCACCTATCCCCGATCATGCACCCATATTCGTTAAAGATGTGTTAAGCAAAATGATGGCTCGAGAAGGGGATGATTTACCAGTTAGTTGTTTACCTGTGGATGGTACATATCCCACGGGAACATCAAAATGGGAAAAACGCAACATTGCCCAGGAAATACCAGTTTGGGATCCCCAAGTTTGTATTCAATGTGGTAAATGTGTCATGGTGTGTCCTCATGGGGTAATTAGAAGTAAGGTTTATCAACCTGAAGAACTGGTAAATGCACCTCCTACTTTCAAAACCGCTAATGCTAAAGAACACCATTGGCATGAATTGAAATTTACCATTCAGGTTGCAGCAGAAGACTGTACAGGTTGTGCTTTGTGCGTTGATGTGTGTCCAGCCAAAAATAAAGCCCAACCTAAGAAAAAAGCTATCAATATGGCACAGCAAAGACCATTAAGAGAACAGGAACGGGAAAATTGGGATTTCTTCTTGAATTTACCAAATCCAGATCGGAGGACTCTAAATTTGCACCATATCAATCAACAACAAATGCAGGAACCCCTATTTGAGTTCTCAGGTGCTTGTGCAGGATGTGGTGAAACACCTTATATTAAATTAGTGAGTCAATTATTTGGCGATCGCATGGTTGTGGCCAATGCGACGGGTTGTTCATCTATCTATGGTGGTAATTTACCCACCACACCTTGGACAAAAAACTCCGAGGGAAGAGGTCCAGCTTGGTCGAATAGTCTATTTGAAGATAATGCGGAATTTGGTCTAGGTTTTCGGGTTTCCATAAATAAACAACAGGAAACAGCAGCTTATTTACTGCAACAATTAGCATCCCATATAGGGGAAAATTTAGTTAGTGAAATTCTCAACTGTGAACAAAAAACCGAAGCGGATATTTACGAACAAAGAGAACGGGTGTCAGTTCTCAAACAAAGACTGGAGGAACTAGGGGAATCTGAAATCAGCAACCAGATCAAAAATCTCCAATCCCTAGCTGACTACCTGGTGAAAAAGAGTGTGTGGATTATTGGGGGTGACGGTTGGGCCTATGATATTGGTTATGGTGGATTAGATCATGTCATTGCTAGTGGAGCTAATGTAAATATTTTAGTATTAGACACGGAAGTTTATTCTAATACTGGTGGACAAATGTCCAAATCTACCCCCAAAGGTGCAGTGGCTAAATTTGCTGCAGGAGGTAAACCAGCAGCTAAAAAAGATCTAGGCTTAATGGCTATGAACTATGGTAATGTTTATGTTGCTAGTGTGGCCATGGGAGCAAGAGATGAACACACATTAAGGGCATTTTTAGAAGCAGAAGCTTACGATGGACCATCCCTAATTATTGCCTACAGTCATTGTATTGCTCATGGTATTAATATGAGTACAGCCATGCAAAATCAAAAAGCTGCTGTGGATTCAGGAAGATGGTTATTATATCGTTATCATCCTGAACGATTGCTACAGGGATTAAACCCTCTACAGCTTGATTCTCGCCACCCCAGAATACCTGTAGAAAATTCCATGTATATGGAAAATAGGTTCAAAATGCTCACCAAAATTAATCCTGGAAGAGCTAAGGATTTACTCCAATCCGCTCAAGAAGATGTGAATACTCGCTGGCAAATGTATCAGTATTTAGCTGCTAGAAAATTCTCAGAACAACAAGAATAACACATACCCATTATGAACCTGACTACCAACTATTTAGGAATGGAATTAAAATCACCCCTTGTACCTTCTGCTTCTCCTCTTTCTCAAGAGGTGGATAACATCAAATTGATGGAAGATGCGGGTGCGGGTGCTGTGGTGATGCACTCACTATTTGAAGAACAGTTGACTTTGGAAAAATATGAACTCCATCATCATCTTACCTATGGAACAGAAAGTTTTGCAGAAGCGTTGACCTATTTTCCTGAACCAGCAGATTTTCGCGTTGGACCACAAGAATATTTAGAACATATTCGCACAGCTAAGGAGCAAGTCAATATTCCCATCATTGCCAGTTTAAACGGTTTCTCTCCTGGTGGGTGGACAGAATATGGCCAACTGATGGAGCAAGCAGGAGCATCTGCACTGGAATTAAATATCTACTATGTTCCTACCAATCCAGATTTAACCAGTGCGGAAGTAGAACAGAATTATATTGATATTCTCCAGTCAGTCAAAAAATCGGTGACAATTCCCGTTTCCGTCAAACTCAGTCCCTATTTTACTAATACTGCTAATATGGCAAAACGTTTAGACCGTGCTGGAGCTGATGGACTGGTCTTATTTAATCGGTTTTATCAACCTGACATTAATTTAGAAACTCTAGAGGTTGAACCCCAGGTTCTTTTAAGTACGCCCCAAGCCATGCGGTTACCCCTGCGCTGGATAGCGATCCTCTATGGTCATATTCATGGTAGTCTTGCTGCAACTAGTGGTATTCACAATGCTCAGGATATCATTAAAATGCTTATGGTGGGTGCAAGTACAACTATGCTCTGCTCTGTAATTTTGCGAAATGGAATTAATTACCTTAAATCATTACAGGAGGATGTGATTAAATGGATGGAGACCCACGAATACGAATCCGTTAGACAAATGCAAGGTACCATGAGTCAGCTCAACTGTCCTGATCCTACCGCTTTTGAAAGGGCTCAATATATGAAAGTTTTGCAAAGTTATCAACCGGGATCGGAAAAAAAAGATACAAATCTCAACGCAGATAAGTTAATTGGTCACAGATAATAAGTCACTGGTATTAAGAAATTTAAGGTAGTTAGTAATATGAAACGCATTGGTATCCTCACAAGTGGTGGAGACTGTCCGGGGTTAAATTGTGTGATTCGCGCAGTCGTAAGTCACGCCATACTAACATATAATTGGGAAGTGGTTGGCATTCCTTATGCTACCCAAGGGTTACAGCAAAGACAAACTATCCCCTTAAGTATACATGGTTGGAATTTACGGGGAATAGATCCTTTATTGAATATGGGGGGAACAATTTTAGGTAGTATTAATGAGGGAGATACCCTTGCTGCTGCTGGAGAAATTTTGTCCGGTTATGAAGCTTTGGGTTTGGATGCTCTAATTGCTGTAGGTGGAGATGGAAGTTTGAAAATCATCCATGAACTGGCTACCATGGGGAATTGGCATTTAGTTGGTATTCCTAAAACCATTGATAATGATGTGGCTTTGACCGAACGTTCTATAGGTTTTGACACAGCAGTTAATACTATTGTGGATGCCATCAACTGTCTCACATTCACTGCTGCTAGTCATGATCGGGTAATGATTGTAGAGGTTATGGGACGCACTGCTGGTCATTTAGCTCTCCATTCTGGGATTGCTGGTGGTGCGGATGTAATCTTAATTCCGGAAATACCATATACCATTCAGGGTATTTGTGACCATTTGAATGAACTTCGAGATACTTGGAAAAGGAAATTTGCCATTGTGGTGGTTGCTGAAGGTGCTACACTCTGTTCAGAAGATTTAAATAATGGTCATAGGGTGACTGTGGAGAATATACCAGATGCTAACATTGGATCTGCCAAATGTGGTCGTGGTCAATATGTTGCAGCACAAATTTCCAATTTTGCCCATGGTTTCGATACCAGGGTTTCTGTACTAGGTCATATTCAAAGGGGTGGTATTCCCTCCGCTCTAGACCGTCTGGTTGCTACCGCTTTTGGTAAAACCGCAGTGGATTTAGTTGCTCAAGGGAAAAATCATCAAATGTTGGCCTGGCAAAATGGCAAGGTTACAAATATTCCCATCGAAAGTTCTTTAATTGAAAGTCCTCAGCTGGTAGATCCGAAATCAGATTTGGTAGATACTGCTCATGCTTTAGGTATATACGTGGGACTTACTGAAAAAATGACTAAGGTTTTAGTTTAGGAAATTCATGGGGGAGGAATCTCCCCTAATCACCATGCTCATACTACTTAACAAATCGCTGGCACTATAGGGTTTTAGCAAAACTCCTTGTATTTTCATGTTAGCAGATTTTGGAATTGCTTCTATAGTGGATATTCCACTGCAAGCAATTATCTTCACCAATGGATTAATCTTTTTCATGGCTTGAATAGTAGCGATGCCATCTATCTTTGGCATCATTATGTCCATTAAAACTACACTGATATCTTGTTTATATTGACCATAAATGGCGATCGCCTCCATACCATTACTAGCAGTGAGGGTGTCATAATTGTGGGTTTCTAAAATCATCCTAGTCACATCCCGAATTTGTGGTTCATCATCCACTATTAAAATCAATTCCCCTCTTCCTATTTCTGTGGGTAATTCTTGGGGAAGGGGGGGGTGTGGAGCTTCTATGGATGGTAGAAACACTTCAAATTTACTTCCTTGTCCCTGTTGGGTATAGAATTGCAGGTAACCATTATGCTTTTGAATAATTCTAGAGACTATGGATAAACCTATCCCAGATCCTAAACCATTTTCTTTAGTGGTAAAAAATGGTTCAAAAATCTTATCTGCTACTGCTTGTGACATTCCTATTCCCGTATCAATGATGGTAATGAGAATATAGTGTCCCTGTTGTAATTTTTCGTTTATCAGATTATTCCCATCAATAAAAGTATTTTCCGCTGCTATAGTTAGCACTCCTCCCGATGGCATAGCATTGAGAGCATTAACCACTAAATTTATCATTATCTGATACAATTCGGTACTATCTCCAAACACAGTGGACAGATTATTAGCTATTTTAGTTTTCAACTTAATGGACTTAGGAAAAGTGTGTTTAGCAAGGTTAACAATTTCTAAAATTAGGTGTTTAATTTGCACAATTGTCCATTCATTACTTGCTCCTTTTGCAAAAGAGAAAACTTGTTTAACCAAGGAAGAAGCTCGTGTAGCATTGTCCTCAATCATGGTCAACAATTGGGGATGGGTAATATGGTCTTGGAGAGATTTACGTTTGAGCAGTTGAGCTGAGCCTAAAATAGGTGTCAATATATTATTTAAATCGTGGGCAATACCACAAGCTAAAGTGCCAATGCTTTCTAGTCTCTGGGTGCGTAAAAATTGCTCTTCTAGTTGTTTTTTATCTGTGATGTCTGTATCCACAATCAAAATAGATTTTGGTTGTCCATCTCCATCAAACATGAGTGTCCAACGACTCTCAACTGTCACCTGTTCTCCGGATTTTTTGTATTTGCGTAATACTCCTTGCCAACTTCCCGATCTAACCACAGCTTTTAGGGCAATTACCTCTTGTTTCATCGCTGTTTTTTGACAAAATAAATCCCTCAGATGTTTACCTATGGCTTCTTCCTTAGTCCAACCATATATCCTGAGCGCTCCCTGATTCCAAAATAATATCTCGGTTTGAAAATCTCTCACAAAAATAGCATCAGTGGCAATATCTAGTAGAGCTGCTTGTTCATAGAGTTTTTGTTCTTTTTGTTTGTAAGTAGATATATTTTGCACTGTGCCAATCATGCGGGTAGCTTCCCCTTTTTCGTTACAGAAAACCTGTGCCGTGCTGGTTAACCAGTGTAAACTACCATCAGGCCAAATAGCACGAAATTCAATGTTAAATCCGCTTTTGTTATCCAGGGCTATCCTTAATTGATTACTTAAAACTTCTGCGTCTTCTGGATGAATTAACTTGAGTAAATCTTCATAACAGGATGGAGATATAGTACCTCTTGGCAGTCCGTACATTGGCCCAACACTTTCAGACCACATATGGTCATTAGTGATTAAATTCCAATCCCATATACCCATTTTGGCAACTTCTAGGGCTAAGGTCAGTCTCGTTTCACTTTCTCGCAGTGCTATTTCTGTTTTTTGATGTTGTTTGATTTCCGCTTGCAAGGTTTCATTCAGTTGCACCAATTCTTCTGTACGTTTTGCTACCTTTTGTTCTAGCTCTTGCTCCGCTTTTTTGCGATCGCTAATATTGTTAATTAACCAGATCCAACTATGTTCTTTTTTATGGGGATCGTATATGCCAACTATTTTCACACTAGCTGGAAAAAGTTTTCCTTTTCTTGGTTGCAGGTAAATTTCTTGCTCTGGTGATTCTTGTTGTGGTTGAAAATCTGCTATTTGGCAAGTGAATTGCTGACGATATTTTGGAGCAATAAAGACTATGATTGGTTTACCTATTAGGTATTGTTTTTCTACGGAAAGTAAGGTTGATGCGGTTCGGTTGGCATTTTTAATTATGCCCACTTTGTCAGTTACCAAGTAACAATAGGGTGTAAGTTCAAATAGTTGATGATAGCGGGTTTTTTCTAATTCAGCTAACTCATGGGCAATTACTAATTGTTGATTTTGTTGTCTGAGTTCTTCTTCTATAATTTGTAATTCTTCTATGGTTTGCTGGAGTTCTTCTTGAATATTGACTTGCTCTGTTAATCTCTGGATACCATTGGCATCTTTTCCAGGATCCAGTTGTTTCCACAACACACGCTGTCTGATAATTCCTACAACTTTACCCTGATCATCTATTACTGGTAAATGATCTATTTCATTCCTGCTAAAGGTTGATACTAAAGTTCCAATATTTAGTACATTTGATATATTTGACAGTTTAAGTGTGGTGACCGGTTGAGTCATCACTTCTACAATTTTCGTTTCAGCAAGATTGCTACCACTAGCGACTACTCTGGCCAAATCTGTTAAAGTGAATATTCCTAATAGCTTTTTGTCTGTTTGGATTAAAACGTAGCCAGTTACCTCCCATTTCGTGTCACTGTCTGTATAACAATTTCCAGACTGAGGAAATTGGGATCCAGGATGTCCATGGTTCCGTTTCTGGTTCATTAAAACAACTGCGTCTAATACGGAAGTGTCAGGACTGATCAATAAGGGCTGAGGATCCATAACCTGATACAGATCTAAATCCGTATCCCGGGTAGAATTTAAACTTATCTGCTCAATTAGCTCGTCCTGGGAAAAATCGGGAGGTGGATACATTGGGAGATAAGAACTTGGATCTAAAAAGTGGATGAAGAACTTGAGGATGATTTTGTTCCCCAGATATCCCTAAATTTTTCCAGAATTTAGGGATATGGTAGATTTTTCTAGTTTGAGCCACTGTTCAACCTTACATCATACCTTCTGCTGATGCAATCTCTAACATGGTTTTAATTACAGAATCAGGGTTAAGACTGATAGAATCAATGCCCAATTCCACCAAAAACCTGGCAAACTCTGGATAGTCGCTGGGAGCTTGACCACAAATACCAATTTTTCGATTATACTCCTTAGCAGTGGCGATCGCTTTTCTAATGGTACGTTTTACTGCTTCATTACGTTCATCAAACAAATGGGCAACCAACTCAGAATCCCTATCTAGTCCTAGGGTTAACTGAGTCAAGTCGTTAGACCCAATGGAAAAACCATCAAAAACTTGACTATATTCATCCGCGAGCATCACATTACTGGGTAGTTCGCACATCACATAGACTTCTAAACCATTTTCTCCACGAACCAAACCATGTTTTGCCATTTCTTCCAACACCCGTCTTCCCTCTTGGGGGGTGCGACAGAAGGGAACCATGAGTATTACATTGGTTAAGCCCATATTATCTCGCACTTGTTTCATAGCTTTACATTCTAGTGCGAAACCTTCCCGGTAACGGGGATCGTAGTACCGAGAAGCACCACGCCACCCAATCATGGGGTTTTCTTCCTTGGGTTCAAATTGTCTACCACCTAAAAGATTAGCATACTCATTACTCTTGAAGTCAGATAACCTAACTATTACTGGTTTAGGGTAGAATGCAGCAGCAATTGTACCAATACCCGCAGCTAATTTGGTAATGAAAAATTCCGCTTTGTTCTCATATTGGGCAGTTAATTCCGCAATCTTATGTTTGGTCAGTTCATCTTCTAGTTCATCACAGTGTAACAGTGCTAATGGATGAGCTTTGATGTGGTTAGCAATAATAAATTCCATCCTAGCTAAACCCACCCCATCATTGGGAATAGCAGTTAAACCCAAAGCTTCCTCTGGGTTACCCACATTCATCATAATTTTGGTGCGGGTACGAGGTAAATTATCCAAAGGTAATTCTTGGATGGCAAAGTTTAATAATCCTGCGTAGACCTTACCTGTTTCTCCTTCAGCACAACTGATGGTAATTTCCTGTCCTGTTTTCAAAACTGTTGTCGCATTTCCACAACCAACTATAGCTGGAATGCCCATTTCCCTAGCGATAATTGCTGCATGACAGGTTCTACCACCGGAATTGGTGACGATAGCACTGGCTTTCTTCATAATCGGTTCCCAATCTGGGTCAGTACGATTAGTGACTAACACTTCCCCAGATTGAAACATTCCAATCTGATGAACGTCAAGAATTACTCTAGCTTGACCCTGACCAATCATTTCCCCCACACTACGTCCTGTTAATAAGACATCACCCCTTTCTTCTAATTGGTAACTTCTAAGAACAGTTTTAGATTTTTGTGATTGTACGGTTTCGGGTCTCGCTTGAACGATAAATAGTTCCTCCGTAATGCCATCCTTTGCCCATTCTATGTCCATAGGTGTTGCAGTACCACGCACTTGGGAATAATGGTCTTCAATAATGCAGGCCCAATTTGCTAATTGTAATATTTCATCGTCGTTTAAAGCAAATTTATTCCTCTGTGCTGGAGATACAGAAACGTTTTTGGTGAGTTTGGTTCCACCTAAATCGTAGACCATTTTAATTTCTTTGGTTCCCAAACGTTTTTGCAGAATCGGTTTATACCCCTGTTTTAAGGTGGGTTTAAATACTAAGTATTCATCTGGATTAACAGCACCTTGCACCACATTCTCACCTAGTCCATAAGCTGCAGTAATTAAAGCTGCGTCTTTGAAACCGGTCTCCGTATCAATGGAGAACATCACTCCAGAACTTGCTAGATCTGAACGTACCATTTTTTGCACCCCTACTGATAGAGCAACCTCAAAGTGGTCAAATCCCTTCAGTTGTCTATAAGAAATTGCTCGATCAGTAAAGATAGAGGCAAAACATCTATGGCAAGCATCCAGAACACCTTTAATTCCATGAACATTTAGGTAGGTTTCTTGTTGACCCGCAAAACTGGCATCAGGTAAATCCTCGGCGGTTGCGCTGGAACGTACCGCCACATCAAGATTAGCACCATATTCTTGACACAGGGTCTGATAGGAACGGGCGATCGCCTCTTGTAATTCTACGGGGAATGGGGTTTCTAGCATCAGGGATCTAGCTTGTTTACCACGTTGGTGTAAATTTTCAACATCATCTACATCCAAATTAGCAAAAATGCTTCTGAGTTTAGTTTCGAGTCCTGCAGTCGCGATGAAATATCTGTAAGCATAAGCGGTAGTGGCGAACCCTGTGGGAACTTTCACCCCTTGTTTAGTTAACTGTTGGATCATTTCCCCTAGGGAAGCATTTTTACCCCCCACAAAAGGAATATCCGCAATGCCAACGGTATTAAATGGAAGAACTAATGCTCTTTCTTTATTCAGTTGAGTAGTTTCTTGATTGGTTTGGATTTGTTGCATCATGATCTTGATTCCCTAGAAAACTACGAATATGTCAATTTAGCAGTGTTGATTTAGTGCTTCTGCGTTTTTATCTTGACAATTTCTTTTATACAAAAAAAACTTGAGGAACTTTTAAGCTTCTCCGGTCTAAAGACATGGAGATTTCTGAAGAGTCCATAAACGAACTTTCTGAGGCTGGCTTAAACAGCCTCTACTGATTCCGCTAAGATCAATTCCTAGCATCACCGCTACTTTTTTCAAAATATTAGCAGCACCATTACAGTCCGCATTAATTTTGAACCCATCAGAAGTTTGATATACTCCGCGACTAACTCGTTTCCCGCTTG